>NBMF01000052.1 GCA_002084825.1 Fusobacteriia bacterium 4572_74 | reverse complement strand
CTCCTTTGAAACATTATAATATTCTTATAGTTATATTTTATGATGCTTAAGTTATATTTCCTGCTTATAACTTCAAAAGTTTTTTTATTATAAAATACAACGTGGGTAGGGTCTTGAATATACCACCATTTTCTGAACTCCTCATTGGTAGGAGGAGAGACAGCAGTCATGAGAATTAATTTACCATTTTTCTTCAGAATAGAAAGTAAAGTTTCTAAAGTTTCCATAGGTTTATATATATGCTCAAAGACCTCTGTAGAGATAATAACATCATACATTTTATCCAGATAATCTTTTTTATTGTAGAAAAATTTATCATAGATATCGACCTTGTATCCATCTTCTTTCATTACATCAGCCAATACCGGTTGAGATCCTGAACCATAGTCTAGGATAGTATTTCCCTTATCTAGCTCATCTTCTATATAGTTTATAAATTTTTTAAAATAAGATCTATATAATGGATCTGAAATTTCATTGTTGTGAGCCTCATACCTCATACCTTCATCTTCAAGGGTTAAAATGTGAGCTTTATCTATAAAAATAAATTCACACTCTTTACATCTATAGTATTTTTTTAATCCAGCTTTATTTTTTACTTCAATAGGGTGAAGATCTTCATTTTTGCATATATTACATCTCATAAATTTAAAATACTCCTTTATGCAAGTTATAAGGCACATATTCTCCTATCCCTGTTTTAATACTTTCCAAAATTTTTCTCATCTCAAAGGCTGACTCCAATACAAAGTCTAATCTTACTTCAGCTAGTCCTAAGTCCTTTAATTTATCGATCCTAGAGATAATATTCATGGGTTTTTCTAAGAAGATCTGCGTATTACCTAATTTATTGGTATGAAGTTTCAAGTTATCTCCATTTTCGTTGATCAAACTATCGGCTTCTACATTAAGATTTTCTATATACATCCCTGTAAGATGACCATAAACCATCATTCCACACTTACTCAATTCAAGAGTACTCAAGTAATCTAGATCAAACTCAGGTGACAGATAGATCACTCCTACATTTTTCATTTTTGCAAATTCCTCTATAGATCTGCTATTAGCTATATTAAAATTATAATCTACAGATACCGTATCATTTTCATTTTGTATTAATTGATATAAATTAGAAGCTAATCTTGATTTTGTATCAATCTTATCTAAATTAGATTCCTTGGCTACTTCAGGCCCCCTATAGTAGATTTTTTTTATTCCAAATTCCTTGGCTACTTTAAACTGTTCTTTATTTATAACAGAAACAGCAACTGTAGTTTTATAGTCGTTTTCACTTATTGTTGGTGTAACCCCGATAATTTCATCAGTATCTAAAGTCCTCCTAGTAGTATCTAAATATTCATTTTCAAATTTTTCTATGGCTTGTCTCTTTATATCTTTTAAAGTTTTAAGTGAGACAAAGGCTTTTCCATCATATTGAATGTCAAGAGTAGATAGTTTTAGTGTAGAATTTCCCATCTCTCCTAATTTTTCAAATATAGTTTCATTGTCTAAAGGCCTTTTTTTAGCTTCTTCCAATATATCACCTACGACAGATAGAGTTATTCCATTTACATAAAGATCAAATTTTATAGGTTCTCCTACATGAGCAAAAAACTTTCCACCTACAGACATTCTGCCCTTTGCAGTTTTTAGTGTAGATTCAATACTGTCATTTAGTGCTTTATCAAATGTTTTATAGATAAATTTGGTTCCCTTAGGCGGGTAGATGCTGATCAAGTCCAATCTTTTAGCTTCCTTTACCTTTTTCCCCATGATGATGATCTGATTTAGGTATTCCCCCTTTAATATATTCATATCTTTATCTAAATAAGCTATACCGTCTCCTAAAATAACCCTAGTGTTTAATTTTAATATTCTTCCTCTTACATCCCCAATACTGTATCCATAGTTAGAAGCGTATTGGCTATTCATTAGTTTGTCACTGTCGCTTTTATAAAAATATCCCTTTGAGTAACCTCTGTTAAATATTTTTTCAGGATGGTGTGACTCATCTTTCCCTATCAATATATCACTATATTTTCCTACCATTTCATAGACATAGTTGGGAGATTTCATTCTTCCCTCTATTTTAATTGCGTTTATTCCTGCATTTTTTAGTTTTTCAATCTCTACTTTATCGAGCATCTGGTCTTTTGGACTCAAAAGATATCCACTTTCTTTTTTATTTGTTGTATATTTTTTTCTACAAACTTGAGCACACATTCCCCTGTTACCACTTCTACTACCTATAAAACTACTTATATAGCAATTTCCAGAATAAGAGATACATAGAGCCCCAGATACAAATACTTCTAATTCTACTTTGGTCTTTTTTCTGATAGTTTTGATCTCTTCAAAACTAAGTTCACGGGCTAAAACTACTCTTTTAAATCCTAAATTATATAGGTAGTTAGCCTCTACATGGTTAGCTATGGTCATTTGAGTACTACCATGGATCTCCAATTCTTTAAAATTATCTTTTAGATACCTAAAAACACCTAAATCTTGTACGATTACAGCATCTAATCCATGTTCATATAGTGTAGATAGATTCATATATAAAGAATCTAACTCACTGTCTTTCATAATTGTATTGAGTGTCAGTAAAACTTTTACCCCTCTTAAATGTGCATAATCAATGGCATCTTTTAATTCACTGATCGTAAAATTAATAGCTGATCTTCTAGCTCCAAAACCTTTCAGTCCCAAATAAACTTCGTTTGCACCTCCTTTTATAGCTGCCTTCATTCTCTCAATATCCCCTGCAGGAGCAATTATTCTCATCTTTCCACCTCTATTTTCAAATTTTTATTTACCTAATATAATACTATATTTTATAGGTTTTATCAAGATTATTTAATACTGCGATAGTGTCAAGTTGTTGTAGGTTTTTTTAAAAATCCCTAATTTAATTGATGTATTTTTTAATTAATTGTAGTACAATATTTTTCATAGAGAGATCTCGTTTAGTTAAATTTGTTTATAGTGAATCAATTTTAACATATTAAGGTCTCTCTTTTTCTATTCTTTAATAATTTATCTACAATTATTATACGCTATCACAGCAAAAAAACTATTGTTAAAGTAATTGAAAATATGATATAATATTGTTGGTCTATTGTACAATATTGGTCTCTAATCTTGTTATTTACTTACCAAATTAACCTCATTAGTTAAATCAAGCTGTAAAATCTAGAACTAAAACTATGGTAAAAAAATTATTAACAGCTATCGAAGCTAAAGATGCAGAAGCAGCGAAAGCAGCATTAACTGTAACTTATAGAGAGTTAGATAAAGCAGTTACTAAAGGTGTTTTCAAGAAAAACACTGTATCAAGAAAGAAAGCTAGATTATCTGCTGCAGTTAACGCTTTATAATTACCTGTAATAACACGAGACTAAAAAGGAGTTGAATTTTCAACTCCTTTTTTACTGCCTTTATTTTTTATTCTTTAGGGGATTTTAGTTACAGTAACACCTGTTCCTTCAAATGCCTTTACCATTTTCATTTGTTCCATCATCATAGTAGCATCTTGTTGAGTCATTTCTAGAAACTTTTATATTAATTTTTAGAGTTTCCACAAAACTTATAATGCTCTTGGATTTCTTTATTAAATTCTATTTTTCTCCTAATAATCTATCCAAAATTATAGCTACTGCCGATCTTACTGATAGATGATTATACTTTGTCTTACCTCTTATTGGCTCTAGGATGTGAGTACAACTCTCTATAATTTCATCTATTAAACCATGTCCTGTCCCAAATAATAATAAGTAAACATTGTCATCACTATAGATTTTTTCACTCATATTTTCATATGAGATTGAATTATCATATATCCTTGCAGAAGTTGTGATAATTATTGGTTTTTTCCCTTCAACCTTTTCTATCTCTTCTATAGTTTTTTCAATACTTTCAGTTACATATGTACTAGAAAATGCTGCTTCCCTATCCTTATTGAAGTTCCTACCAAATCCATCTTTCCAATATCCGATTACCCTGCTAGTTAATTCCACTTGAGCATCTACTGGAGTGATTATATGATAACCTTTTACATCATATGTTTTACAACTTCTAGATATATCATGGATATCAAAGTTTGTTACCGATGTAGCAACTGTTTCTTGATTTCTATTGTATACAGGATAGTGTACTAATCCTAAATATATTTTTTCTCTCATTTATTATCTCCTTTTCCCTATTTTTTCATACTAATCTGCACCATTTGTTTAAATATATATTTTCAAATTTCTATCAAAATTTTAACATTTAATTAATATTATTTGTGATCAATTTTTACTTTTTTAGCTTTTCTAATTCTTTCGTATAGACATCAATATCGTTGATATATACATCCTTTGCATATTTTAGATATTCAATATATTTATCTGATAATTTTTTCTTAACTATGGCAGGGTTTCCTATTACTAAGCTTCCCTCCTCAATCTCTAAGTTAGCTCCTACAACAGATCCAGCTCCTACGAGACAATTTTTAGGAATAGTTGCACCATTTAATAAAATAGCCCCCATCCCAATTACACAATTATCTCCAATACTACATCCATGAACAATAGCATTATGTCCTACTGTAACTCCTTCACCCAAAATAACAGGATAGGGTGCATCTCCATGAACTGTACAATTGTCTTGGATATTAGAGGCGTTCCCAATAGTAATCTTACTCATATCTCCACGTAATACAGCTCCAAACCATATACTTACATCTTCACCTAATTCAATGTCTCCTACTAAAGTAGCATTAGGAGCTATATAATTATTTTTCCCAATCTTTGGTGTTTTATCTTTTAAAGAATATATCAAAATTTAGTTCCCCTCCCTCAATGATTCTCCATCACATTTAAAATTTTTTATGCCCTCTCTTACCTCAAAATCTTACTTTGGTTTCTAAAGTTCTTCCACTATTTCTTTTAATAATTTTTTTTCTTCTTTTGTAAATTCTCTGCCTTCCAATAGATCAGGCCTTCTCAGATAGGTTCTTTTAAGGCTTTCTTTTTTTCTCCACAACTCTATATTTTTATGGTGTCCAGAAAGTAATATTTCTGGTACTTTTAATTCGTTAATTTCTGCCGGACGAGTATAATGGGGATGATCTAATAGACCATTATAAAATGAATCCTGTTCATAGGAATCTTTATTTATTACACCAGGTAGGAGTCTAGCTATAGAATCAGCTATAACCATGGCTGGTAATTCTCCTCCTGTCAATACAAAATCCCCGATGGAGATCTCTAAGTCTACTTTTTCTTCTATAACTCTTTCATCTATACCCTCATAATGCCCTGCTATTATTGTTATTTCCTCTTCAAAACTGAGTTTATTGGACAAGTTTTGATGAAGTGTCACACCCTGAGGAGAGGTATAGATTACCTTTCCAGAGGTATTTTCTAAAGCTCTAAATATAGGCTCAGCTTTTAATACCATCCCTGCTCCTCCACCAAATGGAGTATCATCAGCAGTATTATGTTTATCAAAAGTATAGTCTCTTATATCTATAATATTTATCTCCAATGCCCCGCTATTTATTGCTCTTTTAATTATACTTTCACTTTTAAAACCAGCAAACATAGCAGGGAAGAGAGTTAAAATATTTATTTTCATGGTCTCATTCCCTCTATTAGGTCAAAAATAACTACTCTCTTCTCAAAATCAATATTTTTTACAAATTCATCGACTGAAGGAACCATAATTTCTTCCTTACCCTTACCAATTATATAGATATCATGAGCTGCTGTTTCCATCACATCAGTAATCTCTCCTAATTCTTCCCCTTCTACAGTGACAGCCATCATCCCAATAATATCAGAGGCATAATATTCATCCTCCTCCATTCCTAAGATATCTTTTCTCACATAGATAGAGTATCCAGATAAAGCAGTCCCTTCTGTTTTATTTGTTATTTCCTCAAAGTCAAAAGCTAATCTTTTAGGACTTATTTTTTTTATATTGGTTATTGTTAATATTCTGCTCATTCCACTAGTATTTTTTATGAGAACCTTAGATCCTACTAATATACTTAGATCTTGAAAGTTTGAAGCAACCTTGACTGTTCCCATTAGGTGATGAGTTCCTGAAATTTTTCCGACTGAAATTAATTCCATATTCTTACCTCCTAATTAATCTAAAAATTCTACATTTACATTTAACTTATCTTTTACTGCTGCTGCCTGCATTACGCCTCTAATAGCATTAGCAGTTAGACCATTTTTCCCGATTACTTTTCCTAATTCACCATCTGCTACTCTGATTTTAAATACAATAAGGTCTTTCTTTTCCTCATATGTTATATCGATTGCCTCTTGTGTTTTTACCATCTCTGAAACTATGTATTTTAATAGTGCTTCTAATTTTTCCATCTTTTTAATCCTCCTTTATATTACTCTTCCTCCTAGGTTTCTCGATTGATGAGTACAAAATTTTCTTACAGTTATAAGAAAATTACGATATCAAAAAGAAACCAAAGCTAGTTAATTAAGCTATAGTTTTCCTTATAACATTTAAAATTTATTTTTAATTATAATAAATTTTAATATTCGTTAATCGGGAAAACGCCAAAGAGGAAAGAGTTAACTTCTAATTTTTTCCATCAATTCTTTCTGAACTCTTTTTGGGATTCCATCCTTATCTACAAAGATATTTGTAGTATTTCCAATCCCAAAGAGAATCTGCATATCTTTATCATAAAATTCGTACCTAAATTTCACTTTAATTCGATTTATATCTATTAAGATAGTTTTTATTTTTATTTCCATATCGTATTCTATGGCTTTTAAAAATTTTATATCTATATCCGATACAGGAAGAAAAATCCCATCTTCTTCCAAAGATTTGTAGGATATCTTCTTCGTTCTAATAAACTCAGTTCGTCCTTTTTCCATCCATATAACATAATTAGAATGATACACCCTTCCCATTTGGTCAGTTTCATTATAATAAACTCTGTGATCTATTGTATGACAATTTTTATTCATTATTGCCTCCTATAATACACCCTTCCAAGGCCCTTCATAGGTTATCTTAGCATATACACCATTTGCATCCAGATCTTCTACAACATCTCTTACTTGGGATGCATAAAATTCAGTAGATATAATCTTTATTGTCCCTAATTTAGCATCTAAAGTTCTAACTATTCCCAGACCTTCATAGGCTTCCATTACTTTATTTATAAAATCGATATGTTTTCTTTCTGTTTGAATAAAAAACTCGTAACTTCTCATCATATTTTTTTACCTCCTTCACGTCTACAGCGATTTATTATCCTCTCAATAAAAAATTCAGAATGAATTTTTATCTCCATTCTCAACCCTTTAATTATTATTTTTCTTCTAAGACTCTGATAAGTTCCATATATTCATCAATACTTATAGATTCAGCTCTTCTATTTCCTTCTATACCTATGGTACCTAATTTTTCTTTTAACTCAGCTTTAGTGAATCCTAGGTTAGACAAGTTATTCAGTATGTTTTTTCTTTTTGTAGCAAAAGCAGCTTTTACATATTTAAAAAATGTAGCTTCATCTACTAACTTTTCATACTTATTATCAGCACGAAGTTTAATCGACATAAATGCCGAATCAATCTTAGGTACTGGTGTAAAATCTTCTTTTGGGATAGTGAATAGATATTCTGCATCTCCATAGTATTCAACAGACAATGTCAGAACACTTCTCTCTTTTCCTGATTTTGCACATATTCTTTCAGCAACTTCTTTTTGTACCATTATATAAATTTCACTTATAATATTTCTATTCTCTATTAATTTACGAACAATTGGAGAAGTAATATAGTAAGGAATATTAGCTACTACTTTTATAGGTTCTCCTACTTTTTCTTGAAAATCTACCTCCAATACGTCTCCCATAAGTAGTGTAAACTTTGGATTATCATCAAATTTTTTTCTGAGTATTTTTTCTAGATCTCTATCTATTTCCATACATGTAACTTTTTTTCCATGCTCCAATAATAACTCTGTAAGTGCTCCTTCACCAGGTCCTATTTCTACTATAGCATCTTCAGATTTTACATCTGAAACTTCTATAATCCTGTCCAAAACCTCCCCTGCATTGGTTAAAAAGTTTTGTCCATATTTTTTTTTATGTTTAAATCCCATTTTTCACCTACTTTTTTTATAGTTTATTTTTCTATAATTACTTTTCCAATAAATGGCAATTCTCTATGTTTTTCTGCATAATCTATCCCATATCCTACTACAAATTCATCTGAAATTTTAAATCCTGAAAATTCTACTTCAACATTTGCTTCTCTTCTAGCTGGTTTATCTAAAAGTGTACAAATACTTAAAGATTTTGGCTCTCTAATTTTCAATATTTCAACAACTTTACTTAGAGTAAATCCTGTATCTATTAAATCTTCTACAATAAGAACATCTTTATCTTTAATACTATCCTCTATGTCTTTTTTTATTTTCACATCTCTAGAAGAAGTCATAGAATTTCCATAACTAGATACAGTCATAAAATCGAGTCTCACATTCTCTAATTTTAATTCACGGGCAAGGTCAGCCATAAATATTATTGATCCACGTAAAAGAGCAATCAATACTAACTCTTCACTCTCTTTATATTTTTCATTTATTCTAGCTCCTAATTCTGTTACTTTTTCTGCTATTTCTTCTTTTGAAATCATTACATCTACTGAATATTTCATTCTTTTTATCTCCTTAATTTTCTAATTCTTCTAAATTTCCCATAATACCTACATAAGGAATATTTCTGTACTCCTGCATATAATCTAGTCCATAACCTAATACAAACTCATCTTCGATTTCAAAACCAATGTATTGCACGTCGATCTCAACTTCTCTTCTAGAAGGTTTATTTAAAAGTGTACATAGTGATACAGTTTTAGGACCTCTATGTCCTAACATTTTTAATACTGTTTTCAATGTGTTCCCTGAATCGATAATGTCTTCTACTACGATTACATGTTTACCCATGATATTTTCATCCAAATCTTTTCTGATTTTTACTTCTCTCGTTGATACAAATTCATTTCCATAACTAGATACAGTCATGAAGTCCATCTTTAATGGTAATTCAATTTTTCTACAAAGGTCTGCCATAAATATAATCGATCCCTTTAATAAACATACTACGACTATTTCTCCATCTACATCTTTAAAATCTTTTGTAATTTGAGCTCCTAACTCAGCCACTCTTGCTGCTATCTGATCCTTTGTAAACATTTTTGTTGCAATTCCTTTATCCCAAGGTTTTTTATTCAATTTTCTTTCCTCCTAGAGTTATAATTTACCTCATATTTTACCATTAATTCTTAGTTTTTTTCAATATTATTTACATAAACTTGAATTATTTTTCATTTTATTCTAAAAACGCATTGATTTAGAATGAAACGTTAGTTTTTTTATTCAAATATATATATACTAAAAAAAGAAGCAGATTATTCATCTGCTTTCTTTTATCTATATAAAACTCCTAATCTAAAAAACTCTCTTCATTTAATTTTTTAGGTTCACCTTTTAAAACTTTTTTCTTTGTTTCCTTTGTTTCAGACCATTCTTTCCATCCACCATCATATACGGATATTTTTTCAAGACCCATAGCTTGTGCATAGAACCATACTTCACTTGCTCTCCATCCTGTACCACAATAGAATGCTAAATGATTTTTAGTATTTATTTTCAATTCTTTCCACATTTTTTGAATCTCAGTATATGGTTTCATATGAAATTGATCCATTCCTCTATAAGCTTCTAAATGCCAAGAATCTGATCCTGCCATACCCCATTTAGCTCCTTTGATTCTTCCTCTAGGCTTAATATAA
>NBMF01000007.1 GCA_002084825.1 Fusobacteriia bacterium 4572_74 | reverse complement strand
TATCTCAAGCTCAAATGGCTAGAGAAATATTTCCAAAGGCACCATTAAAATATATGCCTCCTACAAAATTTATGACTGGAAATATTTTCAAGGGTCATGTACAGGATGCTCTATTTAATATGGTAACAATCATGACAGGACAAAGACTTCACTTAATGGGAATGATGACTGAGGCTATCCATACACCATTTATGTCTGATAGAGCATTAGCTATCGACAATGCTAAATATATCTTCAAAAATATGAAAGATTTTGGTTCTGAAATAACATTTAAAAAAGATGGAATAATTGTAAATCGTGCCAAGGAAGTTCTTGAAAAAGGTAGAGACTTGATCAAAGAAATTGAAACAACAGGAATGTTTGATACTCTGCAAAAGGGTAAATTTGCAGGTATCAAAAGACCTATTGACGGTGGGAAAGGATTAAACGGAGTATTTGTAAAGGATACTACATACTTTAATCCATTTATGGAACTAATGAGTGGAGGTGACAAATAATGAGTGGAGGATTATATTCAACTGAAGATAAAAGTTTTGATACTACATTAGATCTAAAAAAATTAAAACCCTATGGAGATACTATGAACGATGGAAAGGTGCAGATCAGTCTGACTTTACCAGTTCCTGCCGATGAAAAAGGTGCTGAAGCAGCCAAAGAATTGGCTAAAAAAATGGGGATATCTGAGCCGGCTGTTTCTCATTATGAATCTTTGGACACTCATTTTTCATTTTATGTAGTTTACGGATCATTGAACCATACTGTAGATTATGATGAGATCCATGTACAAACAGTAGATATAGAGACTATGGATATGTATGGAGTGCAAAACTTTATTAAAGAAAATATTAAAAGAGATATAGTCATCGTAGGAGCTAGTACGGGAACTGATGCTCATACAGTGGGAATAGATGCTGTTATGAATATGAAGGGATATGCTGGTCACTACGGACTAGAGAGATATAAAGGAATTGAAGCTTATAACTTGGGATCTCAGGTTGAAAATGAGGAGTTCATCAAGAAAGCTATTGAATTAAAAGCTGATGCACTACTGGTTTCTCAAACAGTCACTCAAAAAAATATTCATATTCAAAACCTGACTCATCTAGTGGAATTGATGGAAGCTGAAGGAATCAGAGATAAAGTAGTTCTTATTGCTGGAGGTCCTAGAATTTCCCATGAACTAGCTAAAGAATTAGGTTATGACGCCGGTTTTGGACCTGGAAAATACGCAGATGATGTAGCAACCTTTATTGTAGAAGAAATGGTAAAAAGAGAATTGGTGTAGTCAAAATCATTTAACTATGAATTACGCTAATTAAGTATAGTCAGAACTTTTAAAAATAACAAATATAAAATTAAGTAACTAGATTTTTTTCTAGTTACTTTTTTCCTGTAAGTTCTCTCTATTCTTTTTTTATAAAACTTAGAGTTCTTCATAGAAATTTTGAAATCTTTATTAATTTTTTAATTTAAAAGGAGTGGATTCTATGAACAAAACTACGGTTAAAGAGACCATTATTATTAAAAAAAGTATTTTTGAAAAATTTACAAATTTATGTGTAATATTAATACAAAAATATTTGCCTGATCCATTTATATTTTGTGCCATTTTAACATTTGTAGTTTTTCTGATTGCAATCCCTGTCACTAAACAATCTCCTATGTCTATTATCAATAGCTGGACCAATGGATTTTGGAGTTTATTATCCTTTGCTATGCAAATGGCACTAGTTTTAGTTACAGGGCATACTATGGCGAGTTCTCCATTTTTTAAAAGGACATTATCATTTATGGCCAGTAAATTAAAAAACCCAGCTCAAGCCATCATAGGAGTTACTATAATTTCTACTTTAGCTTCGTTTATCAATTGGGGGTTTGGTCTTGTAATTGGGGCTATATTTGCTAAAGAAATTGCTAAAAAAGTAAAAGGTGTAGATTATCGACTATTAATTGCTTCTGCATATACTGGATTTTTAGTCTGGCATGGAGGTTTATCCGCTTCAATACCTTTAAAACTTGCGTCTGGTGGAGGCTTAGCAACAGCAACTGCGGGGGCTATTACAGAGGCAATACCTACATCTATGACTATTTTTTCAACCACTAACCTAGTTATCTTAATCATTTTATTTATTACTTTACCATTTGTTAATAGAGCTATGCATCCAAAAAAAGACGATGTTATAACTATAGACAATGATCTGCTTATAGAGATCCCAGAAGGAAAACTAAATTTTGCTACTATGACTCCGGCAGAAAAAATAGAAAACAATAAGATTGTTTCTTTACTTTTGGGAATAATGGGTTATACTTATATAATTTCATACTTTATAAAAAATGGGTTTGCACTAAACTTAAACATAGTTAATTTTGTATTCTTATTTACAGCAATCCTTTTACATGGAACACCTCAGAAATTTTTAAATGCAATCAAAGAAGCTTCCAAAGGTGCTGCAGGAATAATCCTTCAATTTCCTTTCTACGCAGGAATAATGGGAATAATGGTTGGAAAAGGACCCGAGGGAATTTCTTTGGCAGGAGCCATGTCTACCATGTTTGTTAATATTTCCACTGAAACAACTTTTCCTTTTTTTACTTTTTTGAGTGCAGGAATTGTTAACTTCTTTGTTCCATCTGGTGGAGGTCAATGGGCAGTTCAGGCTCCAATAATGATGCCTGCTGGGGCTGCTTTAGGTGTTCCAGCTGCAAAAACTGCCATGGCAATAGCATGGGGGGATGCATGGACAAACATGATACAGCCTTTCTGGGCTCTTCCAGCTTTGGCTATTGCAGGCCTAGGAGCTAAAGATATAATGGGTTATTGTTTGGTAGTACTTATTTACTCTGGTGTTATAATCTCATTGGTTCTAATGTTTATATAAATTTAATATCTTAAAATATAAAAGGGGGAAACAAGACTATGTCTAAGAAAATAATTGATATTGTAGATGCAGTATCTAAAATAGAAGATGGAATGACCATCATGGTAGGAGGGTTTCTAGGTACTGGAACACCACATACTATTGTAGATGCCATTATAAAAAAAGGTGTAAAAAATCTAACTATCATCTCTAACGATACTGGGATAAAAGATAGCGGTGTAGGAAGATTTATCTATAACAATATGGTTAAAAAAGTAATCACATCACACATTGGTACAAATCCAGAAACTGGCAGACAGATGAACGAGAAAGAAATCGAAGTAGAATTAGTTCCTCAGGGTACTTTAGTAGAGAGAATTAGATCTGGAGGAGCTGGTTTAGGTGGAGTTCTTACTCCTACTGGTCTAGGTACTATCGTAGCAGACGGTAAACAAATAATAGTGGTAGATGATAAAGAGTTTCTTTTGGAAAAACCTCTCAGAGCAGATATTGCTATTATTTTAGGACATACCGTAGATACCAAGGGAAATGTAATATATGCTAATACTGCTAGAAACTTTAATCCTATCATGGCCACAGCTGCTGATACAGTTATAGTAGAAGCTGAAAATATAGTAGAAGTAGGGAGTATAAATCCCAATGAAGTTGTTACTCCTAGAATTTTTGTAGATCATATAGTAGGAAGTGATTATAATGGATAAAAAATTAATTAGAGAAATTATTGCAAAAAGAGTTGCTCAAGAATTAAAGAATGGAGATGTAGTTAATTTAGGTATTGGTCTTCCTACTGCGGTTGCTAACTATGTCCCAGATAATATGGATGTTATTTTTCAATCAGAAAATGGTCTTATAGGAGTAGGCCCTGCTCCTAAAGAGGGAGAGGAGATCAAAGATCTTGTCAATGCAGGTGGAATGCCTATCACTACTTTAGATGGAGCGGTATTCTTTGACTCTGCCATGTCTTTTTCTGTAATCCGTGGAGGTCATGTAGATATGACTGTACTAGGAGCATTACAGGTAGATGAAAAAGGTAACCTTGCCAACTGGATAATCCCTGGAAAGATGGTTCCTGGAATGGGTGGAGCTATGGATCTTGTTGTAGGAGCAAAAAAAGTAATAGTTTCTATGGAACATACTGCAAAGGGTAAACCAAAAATTTTTCCATTGTGTACATTGCCTCTAACTGCCGCTAATCAGGTAAACTTAATCATCACAGAGATGGCAGTTATTGAAGTAACTCCTGATGGATTGTTATTAAAAGAAATCGGGCCACATAATACTGTAGAAGATGTAATAGCAAATACACCTGCAAAATTGATCTTAGCAGATAATATTAAAGTAATGGCAATATAGATAATTCTTCCTTTTTATCATTTCTCCCAATTCACTAATACGTAAAATTCATTTTTAATAAAAGTGAATTTTACGATGTGAAGAGAAAAACCGTGGTATAATAGGAATGCCCAAAGGGCAAGATAGAATTTAATAGGAGGTTTAAATATGATAAAATTATTAAAAATTGGAGATTCTTATAGTTTTAATAAACTTGTAGAAGCTGTAGATGTAGAAAAATTTGCAGATGTAAGTACTGATCACAATCCTGTTCATTTAGATGAAGAATATGCTAAAACTACTATGTTTAAAAAGAGGATAGCTCACGGAATGTTAGGAGTATCGTATATCTCATCTATTTTAGGAACAAAATTTCCTGGTGAAGGAACTATATATTTAGGACAAACCGTTAAATTTTTAGCTCCAGTTTATTTAGGAGATACTTTAGAGGTTAAAGCTGAAATTATTACTCTTAAAGAGGGTCGAAATGATAGAGCTACTCTAAGAACTACTTGCACCAATCAAGATGGCAAAATGGTAATTGATGGAGAAGCCAGCGTGATACTTCCCAAGGCATAAAAGCAACGTGATGTTGCATTTAGACAGACATAATTTATGTTTACTAGTATTTTGGTGATGCTTCTTATGGGTGTAATTTACTATAAAATAAAAAAGAGCAGAACACAAGTTCTGCTCTAAAATTTATAGATTGGTGCCACCTGCCGGAGTCGAACCGGCTACCTCTACCTTACCATGGTACTGCTCTACCTAGTGAGCTAAGGCGGCAAAATGCTACTTTTAAGGCAGCAATTATTTGAAATACTTCATTGGATTTATAGGAGTTCCGTATTTCCTTATTTCATAGTGAAGATGCGGTCCCGTTACCCGTCCTGTTTTTCCACTCTGTGCAATAAGTTGACCTCTATTTACCCTCTGACCTTTTTTTACTTTTATCTTATTTAAATGTGCATACCTAGTTTCATAACCTTTAGAATGTTTAATAATAACTATCTTACCATATCCACTCATCCATCCTGCATATCTAACAGTTCCATTTTCCGAAGCTTTTACATCTACATAATGAGCTCGTAAATCTACTCCCATATGACCTATCCACCTTTTCAATACAGGATGAAATCTTCTTCCAAAGGGACTGGTGACACCTTTCCACGGTACTGGCCAATATACATCGAACCCCTTCTTGGTTCTAGTAATTCTAGCTAGATCTACTTTGGGATTATTTATTATTAACATTTGATTCAGATTAACTATATTTGATGTTAAATTATTAGTAGTTTTTAATTCATTTACAGTTTTTCCAAATTTCGAAGATATCTTCGAGAGTGAATCTCCCTTAACAACCTTATAAGTTATAGAATTTCCTCTAGTAATTTTAAGTTTTTCTCCAATTTTTAAATACTTTCCAGTATTGGGGTTGTTATATTTTAAGACAGTCTGCGACTGTCCAAATTTATTGGCAATTCCACCCAGTGTATCTCCTGATTTTACCTTATAATACGTTATTTTTGCTCTTTTTTTCGATTCTTCTTGTATTTTTTCACTTACAATGGTGTATTTTTTTTCATATACTTTAAAATCAGAACTTAGTAACTGATAACCACCGTTATCTGCCTCTGATTCAGTATAGTAATCTGTAAATTCATTTAAGTTAACCACTTCTTTTTCTAATTTTTTAATAGTATTATATGCTAAAAACATATTACACACAATTAAAATCAAGAGAAGCATTCTCATTTTTTTATTCAATTTTTTGCTTCTCCTTTCGAATAATAGTTTAATAAATCTTCGTTAGTTTTTGTTTTCTTTATTGTATCTATTAGTTGTTTAGAACCTTCAGCAGTACTAAATTTACTAAGGTATCTACGAATTTTCCAGATTGCCGAAAGTTTCTTATCCTCAATCAATAACTCTTCTTTTCTTGTTCCTGATCTTTTTATATCAATAGCTGGATATATTCTTAATTCAGCTAAAGTTCTGTCTAGATGAATATCCATATTTCCAGTACCTTTAAATTCTTCAAAAATAATATCATCCATTTTACTTCCTGTATCTACCAAAGCTGTAGCTAAGATGGTCAAACTTCCACCACCACGAATGTTTCTTGCTGATCCAAAGAATTTTTTTGGATAATACAGAGCTGTTGGATCTATTCCACCAGATATAAGCTTACCACTAGATGGTATCACAATATTATAGGCTCTTGCAAGTCTTGTTATAGAATCCATTAATATCACAATATCTTTCCCATCCTCTAATATTCTCTTGGCTTTATCTAAAACCATCTCTGTTACTTTAATATGATTTTTTGGATCTTCATCAAAGGTAGATGAAAAAACTTTGGCTCCATGAACTGTTTCCTTTATATCGGTCACTTCTTCAGGTCTTTCATCTATGAGTAATATCCATACTTCTAACCCCTTATTATTTTTTATTATACTATTAGCAATATTACTTATAAGCATAGTTTTACCAGCTTTAGGAGGTGCTACAATAAGACCTCTCTGACCTTTTCCTAGAGGTGCAATCAAATCAATAACTCTTCCCGAAATATCTCCTTGAGCCCCTAAGATAATCTTTTCATCTGGATATGCAGGGGTTAATTCATCAAAAGGTACACGATTTTCTGCTTTTTCTAAATTATCTCCATTTATTAGAAGGATTTTTCTCATAGCATAGTTTTTTTCAGTCCCTACTGGAACTCTAGCTTCACCCAAAACTATATCACTATTTCTAATCTTAAATCTTTTTATCTGTGTAGAGGATATATATACATCCTTTTCCACATTGGTTTCACGAAGAAAACCATATCCATCAGCAAATACTTCGATCTTACCCCAAGCTATGGTATGACCGTCAGTTTCCCTTATATATTCTCCTATTTTTTCAATTAATTCCAGTTTTTTATATTCATATAATTTATCTATTTTTAATTTCTTAGCTATCTCCCTTAATTCAGAAAGGAGTAACCCACTTAAATCTACCAAAGTCATCATCACCTTTTTATATATAGTATATACATTGCTACAAAATAAACTAATCCAATAATATATGTATCATATCTTCTTTTTTTCTTTTCAAACATAATCCCCATCATAAATACTAAAAGTATCAACATAGAAAATATAGCTGTCAACTTATGGAAGCCAGTTAATGATCGATATATATTATGATCTCTTAAAAATAAATCTGTAATAAATAAAATCATTATATTAAATATATTACTTCCTAATAAATTCCCAGCAGCCATATCATATGACTTTAATTTAATAGCTTCAATACTCACAGTTAATTCTGGCAAAGATGTTGCTAGAGCTATTAATATAAGGCCTACAAAAGATTTTCCTAATTCAATTCCAAAGAATGGTGTGCTAGCAATCTTATCTCCTACAAAACTCAGCCCCGTTCCTAAAACAACTACAAAAAATGCACTGATAGCAAATCCTCTTTTTGCCTGTGGCAGGGTTATCACATTCTCTTCTGTCTCATGAAATTCTTTTATCTCTTCCTCTAATTTTTCACTGAATTCATCATTTTTCTGATGTTCATAGACATAAATTGATTTCATTGCTATAAAATAAACTCCTAAAATTATCAATGAAAATAAACTGATATTCATTATTCCCTCTGTTGGAAATAAAAATCCTAATAAAAATATTAATGTTAAAATTATAGCCCAAAAACCAGCTAGAAAATTTTTACTACTTACCTTGGATGAAAAAGAAGTAGATCTTAATACAAATATATCAATTATAAATACTACAAATATATTAAACATATTACTTCCAAATATATTTGATACTGCCATTTGAGGATTCCCCATGAGGGTAGCACTGATACTTGTAACCATCTCTGGCAAAGAAGTTACTGCAGCCAACATGACTATTCCTATCCAAGATTTTTCTATCCCCATCAAGTCTCCTATGGCATCTCCATATAAGCTCAATTTTTTTCCAACTATTATTATAAATCCTGCAAGTACTGCAAAGATTAATATATACATATACGACATCTTATCACCTCTATTTTATGCTAGCTCTCCGTATAAAGTCCATGTTTTTGCTGTTATAATTTTGACATCTACAAAGGTTCCTTTTAAAGAAGTGTCCCCTTCAAAAATAACTACTTTATTAGCACTTATCCTTCCTGTCATTTTTTCCTTATTTTTATGACTAGTACCTTCTACTAAAACCTTTACAGTTTTTCCTATATAACTCAAGCTGCATTCCTTTGCATTTTCATTTTGAACTTCCATCAATCTTTGTAATCTTGATTTTTTTATTCCCTCTGAAATTTGACCTTCCATAGTTGCTGCTGGAGTTCCCTCTCTAATAGAATACATAAACATATAAGCATTTTCATACTTAACTCTTCTAATTACATCCATAGTTTCTAAGAAATCTTCCTCTGTCTCTCCAGGAAATCCCACTATAATGTCTGTAGTAAGTGATATATCTGGCAATGCAACCTTTATTTTATCTACTAAAGCTAGATAGCTTTCCTTAGTATACTTTCTATTCATAGAATTTAAAATCTTTGTAGATCCTGATTGTGCTGGTAAGTGCAAATTTCGAGCTATTTTTTCTGGATATTTAGCAGCTACTTCCAAGACATCTGATGTTAAATCCTTTGGATGAGGAGATATATATCTAATCCAGTATTCTCCTTCAATTTGACAAATTTCATCCAATAGTTTAGCAAAATTAACCTCATGACTATTATCAAAATCTTTTCCATATGAATTCACATTTTGTCCTATTAATAAGATTTCTTTATATCCTTTTTCTAAATATTTTCTTACATCGCTTACTATATCTCTCATAGGAACCGATCTTTCACGTCCCCTTACATGTGGAACTATACAGTATGTACAAAAATTATTACAACCATAGTTTATAGCTACAGAAGCTGAGATTCCATCTCCAAAGTTGGCATCTATTCTAGGTGGCAATTTATCTTCATTGTCAGTTAAGACTGCATGTTCTACCTCTCCTCTTAATATTTTATCCATAATTTCTGGCAATTGTGCTATATTTTGATTCCCGATAACTATATCTACATGGGGTGCTCTTTCTAAGATATGCTCTTTTTCATCTTGAGCTACACAACCTGTTACTCCTATTATCATCTTAGTCTTTCTAGCATTCTTGATAGTTTTTAAATTTCCTAATTTCCCCTCTATTCTTCCCGCTGCTCCACTTCTTACAGTACATGTATTTAAAAATACAGCATCTGAATCATGAATGTCATCAGTCATCTCATATCCATTTTTCTCTAGTAATTTTTTCATCTTAGCTGTCTCATTTACATTCATTTGACAACCATATGTTATTATTGTAGCTTTTTTCTTACTCATTAATTTCCTCCATCTAACGTCTTTTATACATAAAACTTAATCCTATATATTGTAGCATAATACTTTATTTTTCGATAGGGTTACTTAAAGACTTCTCCGGCTTCTAAATACCATAATAATAGATCAAAATGATCCATAGGAATCTCTATCTCTCTACAATATTTTTCAATTTTTTTTTCGATTTCTAAATATTTTTTAGGAGTTATAGTTTTAGGAATTTCATCAATCACTCCTAATCTTTTTATATTTTTTAATATATGCCTATCTAATATTGCTATTTCATCCCCAAATCCTATATTTCTAAGAAAGTGACTTGCTTCTTTATACCCTATACCTTTGATATTTTTTACCAACCAAATTCTTTTTTCAAATATATCTCCTATCTTGTCAACCAATGTCTTGGTGATTATCCTTTCATCCTCATCTTTCATAAATTCACGGAGGAGAACCAAATTTTTTGCTTTAGTATTTTTAAATCTCACCATATTTAGATACGGTATCAAATCATCTTCTAATCCAGTCCAAAATACCTCAGCCGCGAGCATTCCATCTATTGCTTTTTCCGCTCCTCTAGCCTTCGATTGAGGTGTCAAAATACAAAAAGCAAGTTCGACATGAATATCTTCATTATTACCATTAAACCAAATTGTTTTATAACTTTCTATCCTTTCTTCAATTGCTGGTTTTATATTTTTATATACCTTCCTTATCTCCATTAAATATTCCTTATTCATCTATAATCCCTCCTATTAATTACTATATATAGTAATTATACTCGTTTTTTTCTTATTTTTTTAGTTTTTCCTTTTTTATTACCTAGATTGTCAAATTAAATGCAATACTTGGTTCTCCCCAGAATTCTTCATGGGGAGTTTTCCATCCTAAACATTTCCTTGGCCTATTATTTATTTTCTGTACTGCTATATTTACCTCTTCTTTTGTTAACTTTAAAAAATCTGTTCCCTTGGGGAAATATCTTCTCAATAATCCATTTGTATTCTCATTTTTTCCTCTTTCCCATGAATGATACGGATTAGCGAAATATGTTTTTATCTCTAACTTTTCTTCAAGTTCTTTAAATTCTGAAAATTCTTTTCCATTATCTGAGGTAAACGTTTTCACCAATTCCTCTGGTATATACTTAAAATTGTCTAATGTCGCTTCGTTGAATGTTTTAGCTTTTCTATCTGGCATTAGTTTGCTATTAAAAATCTCGTCTTTCTGCACACATAAGTCATGATAGCACCTTTATGATCTGCTCCAGCTATTTGCTCAGGAGTCCATGAGTTTTCTAATTTATCTTGAATATCTATCAAAAGAATGCTTTCTTTCAGTATATTTTTAGCACCACAATTCTGTTTTCTTTCTTGGCATGCTAATTGAGCCTTGAAAGGGCTACATTTTCCATCTATGCTATTTCTTTTTATTTCTCTTCCGATAGTAGACCTATCTCTTTCTAGTTGTCGTCCTATTTCAGCATTGGAATAACCCAATGCTAAAAATTCTAATATATTTTTGATTCATAGAAACCGCCTTTAATGTCTGCTCGCACATACATTATACCAGGAAAGTTTCTATGGATCTTTTTTTGTTGCGTTTAATTATACAGTGTAAATTATCTTCAACGTTAATTATTTTGATAGCACATATAAAATATCAATGCAATATAGTTTTTTTCATGTATAAAACTTATTAAAAATTTGACGTATTTCATTTGAACAGGTATACTATATATATAATATATAATTTTGTAACATATAATTTTAGGAGGCTGATATTTTGACTGGTAGAAAAATTTCCCTAGATAGGGCTGAAGAACTTAAAGGTACTATACATGATTATTTAATTGCAAAAAAGAGTATTCCAACTGGTATGGATCAAGATATAAGGGAACAATTTGAAATTTCAAAATCGATTCTTTTAAAACATTTTGATGCTACTGAAAAAGATTGGAATGATTTTAAATGGCAGCTTTCAAATAGAATTACAGACGTTCAAACTTTAAATCTAATCTTAGATTTAACTGAAGAAGAAAAAAAAGAAATCCAAAGTGTAGGAGATAAATATAGATGGGCAATTTCACCATACTATGCTTGTTTATTAGATCCAAAGGATAAATATGATCCCATTAGAATGCTCAGTATCCCTGCATCTATTGAATTAAATAATATTTCTGGAGATGCTGACCCAATGGGTGAGGAATTCACTAATCCTGCTGGAAGTATCACTAGAAGGTATCCAGATAGGCTTATCATAAACACAACCAATGAATGTGCAATGTATTGCAGACATTGTCAAAGAAGAAGAAATATTGGTGAAACTGATAATGCTACCCATGATAAAGATCTTTTAGAGTCTATAAAATATATTAGAAATAATCCTGAAATCAGAGATGTATTACTTACTGGAGGAGATGTTTTAGCACTTTCTGATTCTAGATTAGAATGGATTTTAACTGAACTTAGAACTATTCCACATGTAGAAATTATTAGATTAGGTAGTAGAACACCTGTTACTATGCCACAAAGAATAACAGATGATTTGGTTAATATGTTAAAAAAATATCACCCTATCTACTTAAATACACACTTCAATCATCCAAAAGAAATAACTTATGAAGCTAAGGCTGCATGTGAGAAATTGGCTAACAACGGAATCCCTGTAGGAAATCAAGCTGTTTTATTAAATGGTATAAATAACGACAAATTTATAATGAGACTTATGAATCAAGAATTATTAAAGATCAGATGCAGACCGTATTATATCTTCCATGCAAAGCATGTTCAAGGAACTGAACATTTCAATACATCTATCGATGATGGATTAGAGATTATGGAATACCTAAGAGGGTTTACTTCTGGAATGGCTATTCCAACTTATATTGTTAATGCACCAAAGGGACAAGGTAAAACACCTTTAATGCCTCAATATATGTTATCTCATGGAACTGATTATGTTATGATTAGAACTTGGGAAGGTAAAGTAATCAAGTATGAAAACCATCCTACAAAAAATATAAGAGAAATCTATTAATCTTTTAATTAGGCTGGCCATGAGGGTCAGCCTAATTTTTAAAAACTATTTGTTCTTCCTTGTTTTTTTAGAGATATTATAGTAATATAGATAAAATCAATTCTCATATATTTTCTTGATAAGGAAGAAAGTTTCTACTAGCTACCGTAAATAGCTAACTATGAATGTAATTTTAAAATAAATATTTTCTTAATAATTTCACTCAATATGAGGTGTTAAAAACATTTTTGGAAGTTTAATTATGAAAATATTACACGATACTATATTAAAAGATGGATTAGCATTATCAGACTCGATATTAAAAGTCGATTCATTTATTAATCATCAGATAGATCCTAAACTCATGAGTCAAGTTGGAAAAGAATTTATAAATGAAGGAGAAAACATCCTCCTAATCGATGATTTTTTGTCCGTAGGGAATGCTATCCTAGATCTTAGAGACATCGTAAATCAGGGTGGCGCAACGGTTGTAGGAGTAGGTATTATTATTGAAAAAGGCTTTAAAGAGGGAAGAGAAAACCTTTTAAAAGAAGGATTCCATCTAAAATCACTTGCTATTGTTGAAAAGATGGAAAAAGGTAAGATTACATTAAACAAAATTAAATAAATTTTTAGATAGTAATTAAAAGAAGTCCTCCTACTGATTTCAGTATAGAGAACTTCTTTTTTTAATCTATAATATTTTTGATTTTTTTAGCTAAGCCTACTAATTTTTTACTAGGACTTCCACATATTGCAATCCTTATCCCATGGGCTACTTGGATTGGATATATATTTTCCTGGTTTAGTTTTTCCAGATTTTCTACAATTTTTTCATCTTCTATCTTTAATGTAATAAAAAATCCTTCCTTATATGGATAAACTTCTAAACCTATTTCTTCTGCTTCCTCCAAAAATATCTTAGATCTTTTCTCCAATAGTTTTATATAACTACCTCTTTCTTCTATTAATTTGCCTCTTAAAATTTCATCACCTTGAATAGTTGAAAATAATTTCATTCCACCCTTAGGAACATTTGACCATATTCCCCGGCATGTAAATTCATTGGCTCTCATATAGTCATCTATATTTTTCTTCTCATTTGAGATAAACACACTTCCTCCTACACGAAGGCCATATTTAGTTAGTGTTTTGGAACAGCTGAATGCAAAAACAACTAAATTTTTAGGAGATAAATTAGTAAAAATTTCCATATATTTACGGCTTCCCTTATATCCTTTGACAGCATAGTCTATATAGGCAATATCATTTAAAAGGATAAAGTTACCATCTTTAGATAGGTCATTCATAATTTTTACAACATTCTCCCATTCAGATGCAGTCATCGAGTATCCTGTAGGGTTGTGACATGGATCATTTATTATAGCCAAAACTTTCCCCTGTGACTTCATTATTTTAGATGATTTTTCTCTGAAACTTTCAATATTAAATTCATTTTTTTCATTGAATAATTCATAGGTTTCTATTTTTAAATCATGTTCCTTTGCCATTATTTTATAAGGCCCCCAACCAATATTAGGAATAAGCAGTATTTCTTCTGGATCTAATATATTTTTTAATGTAGAACTCACAGATCCAGATCCACCAGGAGTAGCTATAGCTCCTACATTGAATTTTTCTTCATGTTCACCCAATACCCATGACTTCATCTCTCTTAGATAATCGTTGTTCCCAATAAACGATTCTGCATAGGGTGCTATATCCATCTTATCTAAATTTTTATATACATCACTTACAGAATCAAAAATAGTAAATTTTCCATTTTCATCACAAAGAGAGCCTATTGTTACATCTATTACATTATCTTCTCCAAACTTAAGCTTCGCATCATTAGCTTTTTTCACCATAGTAAATACTGTATCTACAATATGTTTATCTTCTGACCTTTTAGCTAATATTCCCATTTTCTCCTCCCATTTTAATTTTTATAGATTAATTCTTTTATTTTTTTATAAATTTCCAATGTATCATCTTCCGATAGCTCTCTCTTCTGCCATATTTCCTCTGCTTTTATAGCCTGCCCCACAAGCATGAGTAAACCATTTTCTCCTACTTCAAACCCATCTAAAAATCTAGTTTTCTGTGGATTATAGATAAGATCTATCCCTGCACAATACTCTTTCTTTTCCTCCTTTTTTAATATACTGCATTCTATATTAGGATACATACCACAAGGTGTACAATTAACTATTAAATTTTTTTCTGATATAGACTGTAATTCATTATAAGAAATAATATTTAAATTTTGAAAATTTTGAAAATTAATCTTAGCTTTTTTTGTATCTCTAGTAACCAAATAATTTTCTCCACCTAGATCTTCCAAACATTTAATCACCGCTCTAGCTGAACCTCCAGAACCACAGATAAAGTTTTTTTTATTTTTGACTTCTAATTTTAATTTACTTATTATCATCTTGAATCCATAGTAATCTGTATTATATCCGATTAACTTTCCATCCTTAGAAATCACAGTATTAACGGCTCCTATTTTTTTAGCTTTTTCAGATATTTCATCTAAATATTCCAAAATATATGTTTTATATGGAATAGTTATATTAATTCCTAACAATTCTTCCTCTCTTAATTTTTTTACCACTTCTGTCAAATTATTACGGGCTACCTCCAACAATGAATATTCACCATCTATCTCAAATTTTTCAAAGATCATATTATGAATTGTAGGAGAGTAACTATGCCCTAATTTCTCCCCAATTAAAGCATATTTATTTTTCATAACTGCCAATCACCTCAAAATACTTACTCTTTTTTTCTATCTCTTTTATGGCAGGTTTTAGGATATTATAGTTACCTTCTAGTTCTACAAAAAAAATATATTCCCAAGGAGAATCTTTAAGAGGTCTTGATTTTATACTCAACATATTTATATCATATTTGCTGAACTCTCCTAAAACACTAGAAAGATCCCCAGATTTATTATATGTGGAAAAAGTTACCATGATCCTATTATGTTCTTTATTTACAATTAATTTATTTCCAATAACCATAAATCTAGTTGTATTATCTTCATGGCTATTGATATTCTTTGCCAGAATATTCAAATTATAGATCTTTGCTGTTTCAGCACTTCCTATGGCACCTTTAGTTATATCCTTTGTTTCACTTATATATTTTACACTTATAGCTGTATTATAATATGGAATTTCCTTATATCCTCTTCCTTTCAAAAAAATTTGAGACTGTTTAAATCCTTGAATATGAGAGTAAATTTCCTTAATGTCACTTAATTTAGATCCTTTTATACCCAATAAATTATGATTTATTTTTGACTCTATAATATCTATTATATAGACATTGTATTTTTTCATAAGATCAAAGTTATCAGTAATATCACCTGTATAAGAGTTCTCGATAGGCAGTACTCCTACCTCTATCTCTTTATTTTTTAATGCTGTAAATACATCTTCAAAGTTTTGATAGGAGTTTAGGAGTTCATCTTTATATTTAGTTTTTAATGCTAAATAACTAAATGATCCCGGTATCCCTTGATATCCTACTACCTTATCCAGCCCTAAGATAGATTTTTGAAAATTTCTAGATATCTCCATATTCCTTTCTAAAAATTTAATATAATATTTTTTTAATCTTTCATCTGTAACCCTCTTGGAATTTTTTTCTATTACTATTTTTTCTCTAGCTGTATCCAAAACTTCAATTCCTATACTCTGTTTATATTTTGCAATTTCTTCCACTACTTTCATTCTTTCTACAAATAATTCTGCCATCTCTTCATCTATTTTATTTATCTCAGTCCTCAATTGATCTAATTTGTCCATAATATCACAACCTCCCTACCCTCTCTTACCTTTGACTTTCTTTCCCTTGACATCATAAAAATTATATTTACTAAATATAATTTTTTCGTACTCGCCAATTGAAAAAAAGACTATCTTATCTATGGTTTCTCTCTTCCAGGAAGAAAACTTTAAAGAAAAAGAGTTACACCAAAAAATCTAATATCCCTATAGCTGCCATCGCTTCTACTACTACTAAAACTCTTGGAACTATGCAGGGGTCGTGTCTTCCTACAATTTCAAATTCTGTTTCTTCATTAGTTTTCATATTTATAGTTTTTTGAGTCTTTGATATAGAAGGAGTTGGTTTTATAGCTACCTTAAAGTTTATAGGCATTCCATTGGTAATCCCTCCTAAAACTCCCCCGTTATTATTAGTTTTAGTTTTTACCTCATCACCATCTATATAGATACCACCATTAGCTTCACTTCCAAATAGATTGGTTATTCCAAATCCTGCACCAAATTCTACACCTTTTACAGCCGGTATAGAATACATTAATCCTGCTAATTGACTCTCAATAGAATTAAAAAATGGATTTCCTATTCCAGGTTCCATTCCTATAATAGAGCACTCTATTACTCCTCCTAAGGAGTCTTTTTTACTCTTTGCCTCCAATATTTTTTCCCAACTAAGGTTTTCTAATTCTTCATTTAAAAATGGAAGTTGTTTTTCAGATAATTTTTTAAAAATATCTGCACTTAGATCACTTTCACAAAAATCTCTATCCTCAAGATCTTTTATACTCTTTATATGAGTTCCTATATGGATGCCTTTAAGCTTTAATATTTGCTTTGCTACTGCACCTGCAAACACTATAGGAGCTGTTAACCTGCCTGAAAAATGTCCTCCTCCACGATAATCATTGTATCCATTATATCTTTTATATCCAGTATAGTCAGCGTGAGCTGGTCTAGCTATATCCTTTATTTTACTATAATCTTTTGATTTTTGATCTTTATTTCTAATTAATATACTAAGAGGTGCTCCTGTAGTATAACCATTAAAATATCCACTTAAAATTTCAAAGGTATCTGCTTCTTTTCTAGCAGTTGTAAGTTCATTCCTACCTGTAGCACGTCTTTGCATCTCTAATTTTATTGCATCTATATCTAACTCCACCCCTGCTGGTAATCCATCTATGGTAATTCCTATCCCTACACCGTGGGATTCCCCAAATAATGATAACTTTATATTTTTCCCCCAAGTTGAACCCATGATCCCTCCTTTTTTATCCTCTCTCACCTATCGGCACTCTCTCCCTCATAGGGAGAAAGATATTTAGATTAATTTTTCTATTTTTCCAAAAATATTATAAAATTTTAAATCGTTGTAATCTCCTAAATTTAACCTCTTGGGAATTTTCCAAGTCCAAGAAAATTCAACATCATTAAAAAAATTAAATTTGCTTTCCTTATGATATGCTTCAACATCAAATTCATGTTCTACTTCAGAGTTGCTGAACGTAGGCATAAAATATAAACCAATCTTATATATATTAGATTCATCTTCTAATCTTAGTTCTTCTTCTTCTATTTCTTTAGTTATATCATCTAATTGTTTTTCTTTTATCACTATTTAAATAATCCCACCCGTGTTTAAGTTCGATCAAAAATATATTCTTTAAATTTTTATCTGCAAACCAAATATCTAAATATCTAGAGCTTTTTTTTTATTCCCTTCTTTAATTTTTTGACCAAATTCATGTTCTAAAATTATATTAAATGAAATTTTATATAATGCTGGAAAAATAATAGAAATAAGTTTTTTTCTCTATATAATAGAGGATTTTCCTCTATTCTCTATATAATAGAGGATTTTCCTCTAGTCTAGAATAAAATTCCATTACTTCTTTTTTAAAATTAATCAAAAATTGATTTATTATTTTACCACCTAGTTCATTTTCAAAATTATCAACACTTTTAATAATTATTCTTTTTACTTCTTCCTCCTTTTTTTAGATGTTTCCTAACTCCTCAGTAAATGTTCTACTCAGTCGTCCAACAGAATAAGTTCCGCAGTGTAACAAGGACTGGAACTATAAAAAGACGGATATTACCTTTGACTTACTCAAATAACATCATTTAAAAAAAGTGAGCTTTTCTTTGATTCATTTCTTTTGCTCACCAAAAGAAACGAACCCAGTTAAGGATGGAATCCTTAGGTCTTTTTTACAATTAGCAACTCAGATTAATTTCAAATAAAACTTTCTTTTACATCATTATATAGGTAGAATAAAATTACTCCTCTATTATTTGTATCTTTCCGCCTAGACTTTCAAAGTCTTTCCAAAAATTTGGGTATGATTTTTTTACTGAATCTGCTCCTATGAGAATTATAGGTTCATCACACCTACTGCTGGCTACTGCTAGTGCCATAGCAACCCTATGATCGTTCCAGGCATCTACTTCTACTCCACCCTTTAGATTTTTAACACCCTCTATGATCATTCCATTCTCAGTTTCTACTATTTTAGCTCCTAATTTATTAAGTTCCGTCGTCATAGAAGTTATCCTATCAGATTCTTTTATTCTCAATCTTCCAGCATTAATTAAATAGGTAATCCCTTCACTTAGACTTGCCAAGACTGTTACTATCGGCCCTAAATCTGGGCATTGACTCAGATCAATTGTTGCTCCATTTGACTTTTTACCTGTTATATTTATAATATCTTCATCTACCGTTAAATCTCCACCCATGTCTTTTAATATCTTTATTATTTCACTATCACCTTGAAGTGACTCAGGATTCATTCCAAGACAGTTGATACCATCATTTAAAAATCCAGCTACTAGCCAAAAAGCTACTTGAGAGAAATCTCCCTCAACCCTATAATCATGTGCCTTGTACCCTTGATTTCCAGGGACAATAAATTTTTCATAATTTTCATTGATTATTTTAATGCCAAATTTGTCTAAAATATCCAAAGTTAGGTCTATATACCCTTTAGATTCTAAATTAGTAGTTATAATTATTTCAGAATTGCCATCTAATTTTGGCAATGTGTAGAGTAAACCTGTTATAAATTGAGAACTTATATCCCCTCTTACTTCAAATTTTCCTGATTTTAATTTCCCATCAATAGTTAATGGAAGTTCTTCTACACCGTGACTATATTTTATCCCCTGTTTATCAAAAATCTCATGGAATATATTCAATGGTCTAGTAGTTAGTCTTCCCTCTCCTACAAATGTTACTTCTCCATCTGCCAATAGAGATATAGGTATCATAAATCTAATTGTAGATCCTGATTCCCCGCAATTTATAGTATCATTTATTCTTTTTAGATTTTTAGATCCTGTAATAACTTCATAATCTTCAAATATTTCTATATCCACTCCTAAATCCTTCATAGCCTGAGTTGTTACTGTAATATCATTTGAAAAATTAAGATTTGTTATTGTACTCTTCCCGTCAGCTAATGAACCTGCAATTATAGCTCTATGTGCCAGACTTTTAGATGGTGGTATCACCACATCCCCTTTTAATTTGTTTGGAATTATTCTAACCCTCATTTCTACCCTCCTACACTACAAATTTATTATTTACAAAAGCAACGTAACGTTGCAGACAGGCATAATTTTTATTTAAGTAGTTTATTGGCAATCTCTTCCTCTGTTACTTTCTTTATTTCTACTTTTCCTATTTCAGATAAGAATATAAAATTTAATATTCCTGATATGTTTTTTTTATCAGTTTTCATAATCTCTATAAGATCTTCTAGTTTAACCTCATCTTCTATGGGAAGGTTATATTTTTTTAAAATTTGCTTTATTTTATCTGATTCCCCTGCCTTTGTTATTCCTAATTTTTCTCCTAGTCTAGTTATCTCATACATACCTATAGAAATTGCTTCTCCATGGGTATATTTTGTATAGTTATAATATTTTTCAATAGCATGACCCAGAGTATGTCCAAAATTTAATATCATACGAATCCCTATATCCAGCTCATCTTTTTCTACTATTTTTGCCTTTATCTCACAGCATTTTTTTATTATTTTTTTAATATCTGCCATGAAACCCTTTAGATCTTCCTTCCCCAGCAGATAATCAAAAAACTCAATGTCATAGATAACACCATATTTTATTACCTCTGCCATTCCGCTCCTAACTTCTCTTTTATCTAGAGTTTTAAGAAATTCAGGATCGATTATTACCACCTTTGGCTGGTAGAAACTTCCGACTAAGTTTTTACCCCTGGTCGTATCCACAGCAACCTTTCCTCCTACACTGCTGTCTACCTGAGCCAAAAGTGTGGTTGGTATCTGAATAAAGTCTATTCCTCTATATATTGTAGAAGCTGCAAATCCTGCTAAATCTCCTACAACTCCACCTCCAAAAGCTATAAGCAAATCTCCTCTTTTTATTCCTGAATCGATAATTTTTTCATATACCTCAGTCAGAATATCAAAATTTTTATTTTCTTCCCCTGCATTAAAGACTACTTTTACAGCTGTATAACCTGAATTTTGTAAATTTCTTAATAACTTATCTCCATAGAGTCTATCTACATTTGTATCAGTCACTACAACTATTTTTTTCTTTTTATAGACTTTTGATATATATTTCCCTACTTCTTCAAATATTCCTTTTTCTATAAAAATATCATAGGATTTCTCATCTAAATTTATATGTAATTTTTCCATTTTTAAGATATCTCCTTTCTCCTCATAGTAGATTTTCTAAATTCTTCTTTTAGGGATTCACTGTCTCCTTCTTTTAAAGATTTTTTTATTATATCTAAACTTTCTTCAAAATTTTCTATCTTTTTTATAAGATTTTCCCTGTTGACCATAAATAATTTATCCCATAGGTCTTCATTTATCATGGCTATACGAGTAAGATCACGGTATGAATCTCCTATAAATACATTGGTATCGAAGTTTTTTTCATCTGAATTAACCAAGGCAACTGCTATGGCATGGCTTAATTGACTGGTGAAAGATATTATTTCATCATGTTTTTTAGGAGTTATTCGAGAAACCATCTTAAATCCCATCTTATATGCTAATTTTTCTATCAAGTCTAAATTTTCATTTCTATTTAGAGGATGAGGAGTTATTATAAAGTTAGCTCCACTAAATATCTTTTCATTAGAATTCCATACTCCTTGAACTTCCCTTCCTGCCATAGGATGAGCTCCTACAAAATCTATATTTGATGGAAGTTTTTTCATTATTTTATCTATTAGATCCCCCTTCACTCCTACTACATCTGTAATAACAGCATTAGGTTTAAAGTTATTTTTATTTTTCTCTATAAATTTTTCCACTAGGTTGGGATAAAGGCAAATTACTATTAGGTCACTTTCAGATAGAGGAATTTTAGGATCTACAAACCCTTTATTTATTATACCTTCAGATTCTGCATAGGAGAGAGCTTTTTTATCTAGATCTATTCCGTAGATCATATCAAATTCATCTCTCAATGTTTTAGCATAACATCCACCTATAAGCCCTAACCCTACTATACTTAATGTCTTTTTTTGTTTCATAATTTTCTCCCTTTTACCCTCTCTCGCCCATCGAAACTCTCTCCAGGTGACGATTATTAGAAATCTCTTATAAATAAAAAGTTATTTCTAAATGTCAGGGAGAAAGAACTTATTTCAACACAGAGTTTAACAGAGCTTTTCTTCGTATTCTCTCTTTTTCTCCGTGAATCTCTGTGTCCAGTTTTCTATTTTTTATATTATTTTTTTCGTGTTAATTTGTGACTAAGCTTTACATCTTTTTATCTACTACTTCTAATATTTTCTTAACATCTACCACTAATTCTTCAAATTGCTCTAGTCTAAGTGATTGCGCTCCATCACATAGGGCATTTTCAGGATCATTATGTACCTCTATCATCAATCCATCTGCTCCTACTGCTGCTGCTGCCATAGCTAATTTTTTTACCATCCATCTTTTCCCTGTAGCATGACTTGGATCTACAATTACTGGTAGATGGCTCAATTTTTTTACCGCTAATACTGCACTTAGATCCAATGTGTTTCTTGTATATTTTTCATATGTTCTGATCCCTCTTTCACACAGGATTACTTTGTCATTTCCACCTGCCATAATATATTCAGCAGACATCAGCCATTCTTCGATAGTAGCCGACATCCCTCTTTTTAATAAAATTGGTTTATCTATCCTTCCAAGTGCTTTTAATAGATCAAAGTTCTGCATATTTCTAGCTCCTACTTGGATTATATCTACTTCTTCAACAAATCTTTCCACTAAATCTACCGACATAATTTCAGTTACTATTGGCATTCCAGTTTCTTTTCTCGCTTCCTTTAATAACTCTAATCCTTCTAATTCCATCCCCTGGAAAGCATATGGAGAAGTTCTCGGTTTATATGCTCCTCCACGTAATATTTGAGCTCCTGATTTTTTTACTGATCTTGCTACTTCTAAAATTTGATCCCTTGATTCTACTGAACAAGGCCCTGCCATAATAGTAAAATTACCATTACCAATTTTTATCCCATTTACATTTATTATTGTACATTCCTCTTGCATCTTTCTATTCGCTTTTTTGAATGGTTCTTGTATTCTAGTCACTCGTTCTACTCCCTCTAATGCTTCTATATCTCTTATAGTTAATTTTGATGTATCTCCTACTATCCCTAAAACTCCATATTCTTTTCCTGATATATCCTTTATTTCCATCCCAAGATTTTCAAATACCTTTACAATGTGGTTTACTTGATCATTTGTAGCATCTTTTTTTAATTTAATTATCATCATTTTTCCTCCTATATATTATATATCTTTTTTAAAACTATCTCAATAAAATAAAAAACCTGTTCTAAATAGAACAGGTTTACAATTTTTCTAATAAAAAGACCTATATTTAAAATATAGGTCTACAATTAAAAAATTTATTTTGACAAATTGCCTTTAAGTTTAATAAACCTGTTGGTTATGAAATTTGGTTACTTTTCAATTCATACCAATATCTAAAGCCCTTCATTACCATCGGATTTACCTCCCTAAAATTTATTTGATATAATAATACTCCTAATTAGGTATCTTTGTCAAACTTTTTTTATTATTAATCATCATAAACTTTTATCTCCTCAAATCCTAATTATGACCCACTTGCCTTCTGTCATGTAGTTTATTTTTTATATCATTTTTCTTCTAATAGATAAAACCCTCAGAAAATAAATTTCTGAGGGTTTATTATTACATTGTATATCTGAATCCTACATAGTATTGTCTTCCTGCTGCAGGATAATATGAAGCTCCATAACCATAATCACTTATATATTCATAGTAATCTTCATCTGTTAAATTATTAATTCCACCATAAATATCAAATGAATCATTTATCTTATATGATAAATTAAGATCTAAAGTCGTATAAGAATCAACTTTTTCACTACTATTACTTCCATCTCCAAATGCATAAGATGATCCCACATAATTTAATACTACATTAGATTTAAATTTTTCTGTAAAATCATACTTAGCACCTAAAGAGAATTTATTTTCAGGGACTCCCGGAGTTTTATTTCCATTATCTACTCCACCATCAATCTCTGACTGTAAGTATGAATAAGAACCTGTCAAAGTTAATTTTTTCATAATTTTTCTTTCTGCCAACAACTCAAAACCTATCTTTTTATTGTCCTCATCATAGTTAGTATTAGTACTTGTATAAGAATCATAATATATTTCATTCTTCACTATTTTATGAAATACCGATGCGCTTACAAAAGTATCTGCGATATAGTCTTTTACTCCAATTTCAAAGTTTTTCCCAGTTTGAGGTTCTAAATCGCTATTAAACTGTACTCCATACATAGTTTGTAAAAGTTCATCTGTTGTAGGAGATCTAAAATCAGTCCCATAGCTAATAAAAGTAGATCCAGTATCCGAGTATTTATAATTTAAAGCAAGATCATATACTGTATTATTATATATTTTATCTTCGTCACTCATAGAATATTTAAATTTAGTATGCTGCTGTCTGATTCCTCCTATGAAATCAAGTTTATCTGTAATACTATAAGTATCCGAGATAAATCCTCCAATACTCTGTTTCTTAGCCCATACACCTTTATTATCAATTTTACCTTCTAAAATATCAAATCCTGTTATAAATTTATTTTTATTAGTATTATATTTAATTTTAAAATCATTGAAGAAATTATTAGCATCACTATCCGTTTCACTTAAATAATTTGAGTATCCATATGTCATATAAGATTTATAATTTTTCTTATAATAATTTGTATTATTAATTAGCTCCAAATTATCCTTCTTATAATTATATCCTAGATTAAATCTATGAGATTCATTCTTCCCCCAGTCATCTGCTGAACTAGCCTGTGTTCTGTCATCGTTTATTTGATCTTCCAATAACGATCCAGAAAATCCCATATAATCTTTATGATAATCATATTTTAAAGTTAAGGCATTTGCCTCGTTTATTTGATATCTTGTTCCTGCCATTACATCATCAGATTTTAAGAATGAATTATCCCTATATCCATCTGTGTTTTTTCTAGCAGCATTTCCAAAAATTTTAAACTTTCCTGCTGTAGTACCAAATCCAATATTCGAATTCAACTGATTATATGATCCTGCCTCTGTTTGTAGAGTTAAGCTGTCTTTTCCACTACCATTTTTAGTTATAATATTTACAGCTCCCCCTACAGTATTATCTCCATATATTATAGATGCACCACTTGGGATTATCTCTATCTTTTCTACCGTCTCAATAGGAATGCTGTAAAGATTAAAACTCGACATATCGATAGGATTCATTTTTACCCCGTCCACGATAATTGCTGTATTTCTATTAAAATTAGCTCCCTGTCCTCTGATATCTATTACCCCTGTATTACTCATCCCGTCACTTACCTTTACTCCTGGGACTGATTTTACAGCTTCCACTACATTTTTAGCTCCACTTTCCTCAATATCCTTTGCAGTAATAATTGTGATATTTTTAGGTGTATTTCTTATTGTGTTTTCAAACCCATCTCCAGATATGGTTGTTTCCTCTAGCCTGATTATTCCACTTCCTTCAAAAAACTGATCCTCTACTATCCCATTTCCATTTAAGTCATTGGCATAAACTGTGCATGCTAAAATAAGGGCTAAAACCCCTGCTTTTTTTATCATCTCTTTCTCCCCTTTTCCAGATTAGGTATCCTGACTTAGTTTCTTCCTACTCCCATCCCTTCCCAGAAATTTATTCCCAGTGGTTAATGATGGTTTCGTCCACTTCTACAGTAGTGAAGGCTGTACTAGAATCGCACTAGTTTCCCCATTATAATTCTCTTCATTCTTAGTTTACAAAAACTATAAAAAAATGTCAAGTTATTATAGATAAAAGGAAAATTCTATTAAATAGAATTAAAAACCTAAATTAATTTGTCTTATATTAGGTGGATTTTTAGATAAAAGGAAAATTCTATTAAATAGAATTAAAAACCTAAATTAATTTGTCTTATATTAGGTGGATTTTAATTTGCAAAACTTATAGATAAAATAGTATATTTAATAGATAAGAAAAAACATATGTAATACTCAATAACTGTAAACATGATTATTTACCAATAATTAAAATAGAGGAGAATAAATGAAAATAAAGCAGAATGTAAAAATATTTATACTCCTGACTATAGGAATATTTATATATGGATATTTAGGATATTTATATTTGAGAAATAAGGAGTTAAAAGAAATAAATTCTAATCTCTATAGATCAGCAAAAAATATATCATATTATTTAGGAAATGACTATACATTTAAAGGTATGGATAAAAATTCACATACCGATGAAGAAGCATTGAGAGCAACAGAAATTTTAAATGAGATGTCAAAGGTAAATAAAGTTGATTATCTATATACCATAATAGATGAAAAAGGTATGCCTACTTATACAGCAGTAGGAGGAGATGTTGAGGAATACATAGGAAAGGTAAGAAATAGAGATGCAACAGAACTTTATTGGATAAATTTTCAAGATTTAGAAGATGATTCCATAAAGGAAACTATAGATGTATTGAAAAATAAAAGTATCCATTATATAGATAGTACAGATAAAGGTGGGGGATTTAGGTCTGTATATTTAGTGTTAGAATCTAAAGATGGAAGAAAATATATTGCTGGTGCAGATATAAAGTTGAAAAACTTAAATTTAAGAATTTTGGAACAGTTTACCTATATAATACTAAATAGTATTTTAATAACACTACTAATTATTTTATTGTTCTCTACTACAAGAAGAATCCTCCGTCAAAAAGAAGAGATTGCAAAGGAACTATATATAAAATCTAATTTTGATAACCTTACAGGAGTACTAAAAAGAGAAAAAGGTATGGAAAAATTAAATGAACTAATAAATTATAATAATTTTAATAAAATTAATAAAAAAATATATTTTGGATTATTTGATATAGTAGATTTAACATATATTAACAATGAATTTGGTATGGAAATAGGAGATAAGACAATAATTTCTTTGGTTTCTATATTGAGGGAAACTTTTAAAAACAACGGTGAAATTATAAGATTAAATGGAGATCAATTTTTAGTGGTTATAGAAAGTTTAAACGACTCGGGAGAAATAATAAAATCAGAAAAAAAATTTTTAGAGAATTTAGATAAATTTAATCAAATTAATAAAGATGGCTATAAAATATTTATATGTAAAGTTTTTAAGGAATATAAGAAAGATCTATCTATAAAAATTACTATGAAAACTTTATTTGATCAGCTTGATTTTGAAAAAAAACATGGAGATGGAGCATTCTATCTATTGGGAAATGATATAAAAAGAGGAATAGAAAATAAAGAATTTAAAATTTACTACCAGCCTAAAGTTAATTTAAAAACTAAAAAAGTTGATTTTGAAGCGCTTATGAGATGGAATCATCCTGAAAAAGGGAATATATCTCCAGGGATATTTATACCAATAGCTGAAAGATCTTCCTTAATTATAGATCTAACTCATTTTTTAATAGAGCAAGTAAAAAAAGATATAGTGAGGTTAAAAACTTCTGTATCATTAAATATATCTCCTATACATTTTAATAAAAAATATTTTTCAGAGGAGATAATAACCAAACACGGAACCTTGAAAGATATTAATTTTGAACTCACCGAAGGTACATTTATAGAGGATATTGATAGATCTATTGAAAAAATGAAAGATTTAAAAAAAATAGGAATCAATTTTTTAATAGATGATTTTGGCACAGGATATTCTTCTCTTTCTTATCTATCGAAGTTACCAATAAGTGCTTTGAAAATTGATCGTTCATTTGTG
>NBMF01000051.1 GCA_002084825.1 Fusobacteriia bacterium 4572_74 | reverse complement strand
TTAAAAAACAACTAACTTTTCTTCATTTTTGATTATTACTTCGAATAATAATCTTTTTTTATACCCATTCGTAATAATATAATTCCTTAGTATATAAAAAAAAACCTAGGAAAATTCCTAGGTTTTAAAAAATTATTTTAATTTGATTGAACCATCAATTATACCTTGTTTAATTTCTTTTAATTTTTGTATTTTTTTCTCACCAATAATATCTTTAGTATACTCAAGTTTAGATATTCCTACACCATTGTTAGCTACACCAAATCTATTTACACCTTTTTTGAAAGTTCCTTCTTTAACATCTTTTACTGTTGCAAAAACTGCTTGATCTACATTTTTAATCATAGAAGTAAGTACTGTTCCTGGTGCTACATAGTCTTGATCTGAATCTACACCAATTGCATAGATTCCCATTTCTTTAGCTCCTTCAATTACTCCTGTTCCTGTTCCACCAGCTGCATGGAAGATTACATCTGCACCTTGATTGTATTCTGCAATTGCATTTTCTTTTCCTCTAACTGGGTCGTTAAAAGGATTTGGTCCAGAAGTATATAAAGTAGTTATTTTAATATTAGGATTTATATATTGTGCCCCTTGAACATATCCTCTTTCAAATTTTTGAATTAAAGGTACTTCCATTCCTCCAACAAATCCAACTGTATCTGTTTTTGACATCATAGCTGCTAATGCTCCTACTAAGAATGACCCTTCATCTTCTGCAAATACTAATGAAGTTACATTATCTGCGTCAATCACTTCATCTATGATAGCAAACTTAACATTTGGATGTTCTTTAGCTACTGTTTCTACAGAATCTTTCATCAAGAATCCTACACCTATTACTAAATCGTAGTCATTTTCAGCAAATTCTCTTAAAAATTGTATATCTTCCGATGGTGAAGCTGGTTCTACATATTTAAATTTAATCCCTAATTGTTCCTCTGCCATAGTAAGCCCTCTATAAGCTGAATCATTGAATGATTTATCTCCTAATCCACCTGTGGATAAAACAATTCCAACATTAAGAGGTGCATCAGCCTTAACTTCTTTCACTTCCTCTGTTTTCCCTCCACATGCTGTTAAAAGCATAGCAAAAACTACTGTTAGTAATATTAATATTTTTTTCATTTTTTTCCTCCTATTAAATATGATTCTAATTCATAATAACATATTTATTTTCTGTATTCAACAAAAATTTAATAATATGTTCTTAAATTTTACTATTTAAACTCTTTCAACCCAATATAAAATGATTACAAAAATTATAATATTAATAATACAAAATAACCCATTTTTTAAATGCCCTTCAAAAAATCTAGAAGATCTAATCTAAATATAATTAATTTATTGATCCCAATGATTTTTATAATTTCCTAAACAAAAAAAAGGAATTAATCTATAAAATTAACTCCTAAAAAATATTTATTTCAATTTGGATATCTCTGCTATTACATCAATTTTACCTGATATGATATCTGCTTTTATTTGATCTAATTTTTTTAATTTATCTTCACTAATTTGATCTTTAGTATATTTAAGATCTGTTATCCCTACACCATTATTAGCTAGATTAAAGTCTTTTTGTCCTGCTGTAAATCCTTTTTCCTTCATCTCTTTGATTATAGTAAATACTGCTCTATCTACTTTTTTCAACATAGAAGTAAGTACTATCCCTGGTACTACTGCATCTTGATTAGAGTCTACACCTACTGCATATACACCTCTTTCTTTAGCTGCTTCAAACACTCCCATTCCTGACCCTGCTGCTGCATGATATACAATGTCTGCTTTACTGTCGATCATAGATAATGCCATCTCTTTTCCACGAGCTGGATCGTTAAATGGGCTATTCCCACCAACATATGCTTCAAATGTAGTTATTTCAGGATCTATATATTTTGCTCCTGCCATAAATCCATTTCCAAATCTTTTAATAAGTGGTACTTCCATTCCACCTATAAATCCTATTACATTTGATTTTGTCATCATTCCAGCTAAAGCTCCAGCAACAAATGACCCCTCTTGTTCATTGAATGTAGCTGATATTACATTAGGCATATCAATAGGTTCATCTACCATCAAGAAATACATCTCTGGATATTCTTCTGCTACTTTAACTATAGAATCTCTCATTTGGAATCCTATACCAATTATTAGATCATAATTTGCTTCTGCAAATTGTCTTAAAAATGTATCGAATTCCGACACATTTGCCGGTTCTACATACTTTATTTTCACTCCTAATTTCTTTTGAGCTTCTATAAGACCTGCATAAGCCGAATCATTGAATGATTTATCTCCTAATCCACCTGTAGATAGTACTAATCCTATCTTTAACGCTCCATTTTCCTCTACTTTTTCTTTTTTTACTCCACCACAAGATGTTAATAATAATGCCATAACAACCATTATAAATGTTATTATTTTCTTCATTTTTTCATCACTCCTTTTATAAACTTTCAGAATTATACACTAATATCAATTCAATAAATAGGACCTATGTCCTTATATATTTTTATTAAATTCTAAAAAAAAAGGATTAGCTCTAGACTAATCCTTTAACTCTTAATTTTCAACTATCTAACCTTATCGACTATGATAATCTCTTTTCCCATAGCATTTAATAGATTTTGTACAAATTTTAATCTAGGATCAATCGCTCCTATTTCAAATCTGCCTACTGCTGAAGTATGTTTTCCTAATCTTTCTCCTAGTTCTCTTTGTGTAACTCCATTTTCCCTACGGTATGTTCTACATTCTTCAATCAATCTATCTCTTAAGTTCACTATATTCCTCCCAATCATTACTCACCAAAGTCTTTTAAAGTGATTATAATCTCCGTTTTAATTAAAAAACTAATTAATTTTGGAGGTCACTAAAAAATACATTAGCTTCACTAATAATAACATATAAGTCAAGAAAAATCAATGGTTTTTGTATTTTTTTAAAAAAAGTGAAAGAACAATTAATTTTTAAATTTCCTCTCTATCTTCCTCCACTTGTTTTTCTGGATAAAGACAATAAAAAACAAAAGAAATTCCAAAAGAAATTGCTGAAAATATAGTGGTTGCATACACGCCACTTCTCTCCACTCCCTGTGGTTTTGAAGTCATAGCATCTATCAAACTTCCAGACCCTGCTACCAATAATATTGGCAGGGTAGCTATAGATACCAAAAATGCCATCTTTAGGAAAAATCCTTGAATCCCAAAGCACATCCCTTCTACCTGAGTTCCGCTATCCTTGGTGATACGTGTTCCTATCTCACTAAGCATTGCTGGCGGATAGATAAATGCTGCACCTGCAACTGGTATTCCAATCAATCCAAATAATGCAAATCCATATTTAACAGGTACTCCTCGACCAAGATAGTTTAGTAATAGAGATGTAATTACCAGAATAATCAATGAAATTAACATAGGTTTTTTATATCCTATTTTTTTACAGAGTCTGTTTGTCGGATAAAAAAATAATGCCGACATACCAAACAATATAGCTGAAGCCACAGTTATAGCTCCCTTCCCGAGTCCCATAACATCCTCTACAAAGTAATTCATAGTCCCACGAAGAGTATTAAATCCTATAAAGAAAAAGAGTAATCCCAATAGATAATAGATAAAAGACCTATCCTCAAATATTATTTTAATTGAATTTTTCAGGGATTCTGTAGATTTTCTCCCATGTGATAATTTCTTTTCAGGTACACCAAATATAGTTATTAAAGCCGGCAGAATAGAAAATAAAGCCAAAACAATAACCATTCCTCTGACACCTTTTTGAGTATCTCCTCCCCCTATAACTTTTATCAAAATCCCAGGCAATATCATGGCTAGTGCAGTATATAATAACCTAAATACAGATTGCCAGGTCGATAAATTTAACCTATCTTCCTTGGTCTTACCTATCTCTGGAATCATGGCATTGTATGGAGCTCCTACTATAGTATAGAATACAAAAAATACTGACCCTGTGCACATTAAATATATAAATGTTATCCAATCGTTACCCAATATCGGATAAAAAAATGCTATGGTAGATAGTGCAAGTGGTACTACTCCCGCTGCTATAAATGGTATTCTCCTACCCCATCTAGTATCTACTTTGTCAGACCAGTATCCCACCAAAGGATCTGATATCATATCTACAGATCTTGATATAATCAATGCTAAAGATATTAAGATCGGTGCCATTATCGGTGTCAGTCCTGAATTTTCAGGTGGCAGATAATAATATAATACCCACTGAGCAAATATTTGATCCACTATAGCATAGCTGACCCCTACTCCATATAATATTTGATATTTTAAATTTAATTTTGTTTGTTCCAATTTTTTTCCCTCCCTTATCATGACTCTTTCCTTGCTATCTCTTATTTTCGCTTTCATTTTTAATTATTCATTATTCATTGCTTTCTAACACAGAGATTCACTGAGAATTGGATCAGAGGTTCTCAGAGTTTTCTCCGTGCATCTCTCTTTTTTTTTCCTTTGTGTAACTCTGTGTCCAAAAGTTTTTTTTTCTATTTTCATTTCTACTTTAGTTTCTTTTTGACATCGTAATTTTTTATAATTAAAGGAAGAGTTATTTTATTATTATTGGAAATTTTCTCTCCTCATAGGGATTGATTATTCCGTATATCCTGTCACATTTTATCTCGAAATTTAAGAGTTCCCTCTCTCTTTCATCTAATATCAGGCTGACATTTTTTAATCCCGACAGAGGTTTTATTTTAAAAGTTTCCTTTTTTTCTTTGAGATATTTATTTCCTTTTTGTGAAAATCCTAATATTTTTACATATGTTATTCCAACTTTGGTTTCATCTATTATTTTTTTATCTATCTTCAAAAGAATATGGGTCAATACCCTTTGGATCCTTCCATGGGTATATCTTTTGGTCATAAGATTTTTATAAAAGTCTTTAAAATCCAAATATTTTACCGCCATCTCAAAAATCCTGTTATCTAACCCTATCTCCATATCGGCAACAAATTTAAGTTCTTCATAATTATTTAAAATCTCATATCTCAATAGGGGATAGAATTTTTCTAAATAAGTAGGAGTGCCTAAAAGGTTGTAACTTTCTACTGGCATCACTTTTTTTATCGCCTCTAAACTGCCATCCTTTATCATCTTTCTTATAGAGGTAGCACTGGTAATTTCATCTATAATTTCTTTATCATGATATCCTACAGCCTTTCTTTCTATTAGGATGGGTTCTATAGATGAACTTAATTTTCTGATGGCTTTGATATATTCCACTCCCAATATATCATTAGGTTTCAAGATATCTTTTTCTCCTAAAAGTTCCTCTATAACAGAGTTTATAGCATTGGGATAAGATATTCCACTATCCATCTTTTCCTTTATCTTTTCATCTATAAGATCTTTTTCATCTATCTGTAGATAGGCAATTTTTTTTAATTTTTCTAAGTCTGAAGATTCTGAACCAAAAATTATTTTTTCTACTCCTAATTTATCCAATATATCTATAGCTCCATAGGAAAATATCTCCGCTGCCTGAGCAGAATAAAACACAGGTAACTCTACCACAAGGTCTACCCCATTTTTAAGTGCCATCTGAGCTCTAGTCCACTTATCATATATTGCAGGCTCTCCCCTCTGTAAAAAATTCCCACTCATAACGGCTATAACCAGATCACTATTTTTTTTAGCTTCCATCAAATGAAGTTTATGTCCATTATGAAATGGATTGTACTCCACTATTATTCCTGTTGCTCTCATCTTTCTCTCCTTTTTTATCCAGCAAATTTTAACTATTTTTCATTCGTGTTATTCGTGACTAAATCTTTTTATTTTTTTAATCATTACCACTATTATACATAATTTTTTTACATTCTTATATATATTTTAAAAGTATTGAAGATATTTAGTATCTATATTATAATAACCTAGTTATTATAAATATAAAATTCACATTAAACTAACTTTTTATAGACCCAAAGGAGGGCATCATGTTAATAGCATTTGATATCGGAAACACACATATTGTCACTGGAGTACTAGATGACAAAGGAAATTTAATCACTAGTTTTAGAATTGCTACTAAGGATAACATCACTGAAGATGAACTTTTTTCATATTTAAAAAACATTACTGATTTTAATGGAATTAAATTAACTAACGTCTGTGGAGTTATCGTATCTTCTGTAGTTCCTGGACTTATTAGAATTTGCGATTATCTAGCAAAAAAATATTTTAATCTATCCCCATTAATTATAAATCTAGATCTTAAATTACCTTTTTATTTTGCAGAAGGATTGAATAGCTCTGGATTCGGAGCTGATAGAATAATAAATATAGTTCAGGGATTAAAATTACATCCAAATAAAAACCTTGTAGTTTTTGATTTTGGGACTGCTACTACCTATGAAATCCTTATAGATAAGATCTATGTGGGAGGTGGAATCTTGCCAGGGATAAATATGTCTATAAATTCTCTCTTTGGAAATACAGCTCAACTCCCTAAGGTAAAGTTTGAGAACCCACACACTATAGCTGGGAAAAATACAGTTGAACAAATTCAAGCTGGTATTTTTCATGGATATATCGGGCAAATCAAAGAGATTATTAGAAAGATCAAAGAGATCTATCCAGATGTCTATATTATTGCCACTGGTGGATTAGGAGAAATCATTAGTAAAGAAGTTAAATCCATAGATGAATATCTCCCACATCTAAGTATTGAAGGAATGTATTCTATCTGGATGAAAAATAAATAGATGGCATCACCTAACATCTCCTAGACTTTAAACGATAAAAAAAGATTTTTAATTTAATCATCTATTTTCAATTGTCAATTACACATTCGACCAAAGGTCGCAGAGGAGGGTTTTTATGTCCGATAAAAGAATTATAGATAGTGAAGAATTACTCCATTTAATTAAGATTAACTCCAGAAAAACTGAAAATGAAGAAGGAGACTTAGACTACGATATATTTGTTGGCTTTGACGATGGTACCTATGAAGGAATCGAAATTGACACCAGTTATCATATTCTTGTTAGTAATGCATTTTTATTTATTTCTCAAATAAAAGGTTTTTTAGAAATATGGGATGGCGAAAATTTAGAAAAAGAGGGTGAAAATGCTATTTGGTTTATCTCTGATTATTTTTCTGATGGAAATATCTATGAATTAGAAGATATTGAGAGAGTTTTTAAGGAATACATTATAAAGAGTGATAAGTTTATTGTGGTAAAAAATCACTATGAACTCTTTAAAAATATGATTGAAAATCCAGGAAAAAGCTTTGTAGTGGAATGGAGTAGATAAATTTATTATTTATACTAAAAAAAGTAGTCCTAAGACTACTTTTTTATTATAGATTAATTATCCTGCTGCAATAGCTTCTACTGGACAAGCTCCTGCACATGCTCCACAATCAATACATGCATCTGAAATTTCATATTTTCCATCTGTGTCAGCTGAAATTGCTGCTACTGGACAAGTTGCTTCACATGCTCCACATCCTATACAAGTGTTTTTATCAATAATATACATAAGTGTTACCTCCTAAAAATTTATATAACTCACTCATAATATACTCTAAATATTTCTATGTGTCAATACTTTTTTTCATTACCATTTTTTAAATATATTTTTATTTCATTTTATACTTAATTTTACAATTTTTAGCACTGGGACACCCTCCACATTTAGAATCGCCCTTAAATGATTTCAATAAACTTCTCAAAGAGTAATATGAGATACCTATTAATATTAAACTTAAAAATATAGTTTTCATCTTGATGCCTCCCCTCGCTAAATAAACAATCTTCCTATTTGATAGATCAATGTAGAACCAATATATGGTACTATCACTAAAAACCCTGTTACAAACCACATAAATTTAATTCCAAATTCTTGTTTTATAGCTGCTAGAGTAACTACACAAGGTACTACTAATAAAATAAATACCATAAATGAATAAGCTTTTAACGGACCTTCTTTATCTCCAGCCCATAAATTTGCTACTGCTCCTACAACTCCACTACTTTCTTCTTCTATAGTTTCTGCATCAGGTGTTTCAAATAATCCACCTATAGCATTTATATTTATTATTCCCATAAATGAATCCTTCAATGCAAATCCAAAACCTTTTACTTGTTCTACTACATCTTCTGTAAAAGTAGTCACTTCTTCGTTTTTAGCAACTTCCTCTTTAAGAGGTAATACTTGAGCCATAAATCCTACTACAATTTCTTTCGCTGCTATACTTGGTACAATTGCTGCTACTGCTTCCCATCTATCTCCAAAACCTGTTGGTTTCATAATAGGAGCTATTGTTTTCCCGAACTTTGCCATATATGAATTCTCTGTATCACCATGATTTGGAAAATAAGTCAATGCCCATAAGATTATAAGTATCCCCATAATTACTGTTGTAGCTTTCTTTAAATATTCTCCTGTTCTTGTAAATGCAGATCTAGTTATCATCTTAATACTCGGTATTCTATATGGTGGTAATTCTATAAGTAATGCTCTATCATCAGTTTTAAAATATTCATGTTTTCTAAATGTTAATCCAATTAACATTGCAACAAAAATTCCTAAAAAATATAAACTCATAACTATTATTCCAGCACTCTTTCCAAAAAAAGCCGCCGTAAATAATCCATAAAATTCCTGCATATTTACCTATGAATCCATTTATAAATCCATCTAACCAATCCTGTAATGGAGCTGCACCATTAAATACCACTCCCATAAGACCTGCGATAAATATTAAAAATATAGGTAATCCCAAAATTTTATTGAGTAAGATCTTATCTACCTTGTCTGTAAAATCTAACCTTGATTTCAGTGATGTCTTCAATGTGTGTAGGAGGATCCCTTTTACAGCTCCATACCTACTCTCTGCAAATATAGTTTCCACATCTTCATCAAATTTATCCTCTATTCTTTTTTTAGATTCTTCTATTAACTCTAATCTATTTATTCCATACCCTTTTAATTTTCCTAAGAAATGCTTATCACCTTCTAATAATTTTATAGTTATAAAATCCATAGAATATTTTTTTATTACAGGAATAAATTCATCACTGCCTTTGACAAACTCTTCCACTTTTTTCATCTCTGATTCTAAAAATTTATCAACTCTTAATTCATATTCAAAGTGTTCTTGCTCTTTATGTTCTTTGGCTACATTTAAAGCTTTTTCTAATAATTCTTCTATTCCTCTATTTTTTAAAGCACTTGTTGGAACAGCTTGCATTCCTATATGTTCTTCAAAATGTTTTAGTTCTAATTTATAGTTTAATTTTTCAAATTCATCTACAAAATTTAATGCCATGATCATAGGTTTCCCCAATTCTTTCAATAACATTGTTAAATATAAATTTCTATCTAAATTTGTTGAGTCCACTACATTTATTACAACATCTGGATTTTCTTCCAGGATATAATCACGAGTTATTTTCTCCTCCAAAGTATAAGGACTGAGGGAATATACTCTTACCTTTATGTTCAAATTGTGCTTCTGTTTTTTCTACTGTAACTCCCGGCCAGTTTCCTACCTTTAAAGATGAACCTGCTATTTCATTTATTAATGCTGATTTACCTACATTTGGATTTCCTGCAAAAGCTATTTTTATCATTATATAATCTCCCTATAACGTACGAATAATTTATAAATTACCCTACCGTAAATTTATTTTTTTCTATTTAAATTTATTTTATTTCTACAAATATCTCTTATTTTAATATGATTGGCATCTTCTTTTCTAATAGCTATCCCTGTGCCTTTTATTATAAATTGTTGTGGATCTCCTAATGGAGCATCTCTCTCTAATTTAATCACTTCGCCAGATGTTATTCCCATATCTGTTAACCTTTTTTTTAATTCTCCTAGTTTTTCTATTTTTACAATTATGGCTCTTTCCCCTCTATTTAATTCTGTTAATTTCATTCTGTCCTCCATTTATATTATTTATTCAAACTTATTGTTTTATGCTACATTTTGATTGTCAAACTATAATGACAAAAAATAAGTAGATTACACTTCATCTACAATAATTTTACTCGCTAACCCAAATCCTACTGCATATTTTGAAGTTTTTGTTTTAAGAATTATATTCCCTCTACAACTTCCTTTAGACATACTAAGATATTCACCTACACGAAGTCCCCTGTCTAAAAGTTTACTTTTTGCCCTATCTCCACCTAATATTTTAACAATTTTTAAGGTTTTATTTGATTCAGCAAATGTTATTGGACAAGCCATAAGATCCCTCCTAATAGTAATTTCAAACTATTTATTTATTTCTATAATAAGTCTATCAATTTATTAAAAATTTGTCAAGAATAAACTTTGATAGTAAAAGTATTTTTATTCCCACATAATTTTTTAAAATTTTTTTATATTTTTTCACCAAATATATTGAATATATGGTAGGATAAACTTAAGTTTAAATTAAAAATATATAAAATAGGGGGATGTTATGTTTAGTAAAGAAACTTATATTGAAAAACAAGACAGTAGTTTTAGATATTATTTTGGTATCGACCGTGCTGATATGTTCGGTCTTTTGAATATAGATAATAATAAAGATTATATCTTTGGGTATGATTATACCATCTCTGATATGATCTGGATGGGACCTCAAGATTCTTTAAAGAATGAATCTATTAATTTTGGAATAGAAAATACAGGATCATATGAAGATTTAAAAGTATTTTTAAAAAATAATAGAGATAAAAAAATTCATTATCATCCTCAATATAGGAGTAAAAACATTATAACTTTAGGAGAACTTTTAAACAAAACTCCAAAAGATATTAAAAATGGAAGTTCTGAAGAACTCTGCTATGCTATAGCTAATCAGAGAAATTATAAATCTTCTGAGGAGATCGAAAAAATAGAGGCAGCAGTCAACGTCACCCGTGCCATGCACTTAAAAGCCATGCAGACTGCAAAAGCCGGGATGAAAGAATATGAAGTTACAGCAAATATCCAAGAAATAGTTTTAGGTAATCACTGCACCAATAGTTTTCCTACTATCTGCTCAACTAATGGTCAGACTCTCCACAATCACTATCACGGAAACACCCTAGAGAGTGGAAAGCTACTCCTCATCGACTGTGGAGCAAAATCAGACTCAGGTTATTGTGGAGATATGACTACCACTTTTCCTGTCGACGCAAAATTTACTCCTAAACAAGCTGTTATCTATAATATATTGATAGATGCATACAATCATACTGAATCTATATTGAAAGCAGGAATCACATATAAGGAAGTTCATTTAGCTACTTGTTCTAAAATCGCAGAAGGGCTAAAGTCTTTAGGGTTTATTGTAGGAGATTTAGAAAAAGCCGTTAAAAATGGTGTCCATGCACTCTTTATGCCACATGGATTGGGTCATATGATGGGAATGGATGTTCATGATATGGAAAATTTTGGAGAAGTTATTGTAGGATATAATGGAGAGGCAAAATCAACTCAATTTGGATTATCTTCACTTAGATTGGGAAGGATTTTAGAAGATGGATTTGTTTTCACAGTGGAGCCAGGGATCTACTTTATCCCCGAACTTATTAAAAAATGGAAAGATGAAGGAATTAATTCTGAATTTTTAAATTTTGAAAAAATTGAAGAATATCTAAACTTTGGTGGGATGAGATATGAGGGAGACTACGTTATAGAAAATGGCAGATCTCGTAGATTGGGATTAAAAATGCCAAAAACCATTGAAGAAGTAGAGATAGAGAGAGCTAAGGCTTACGCTAAATAGAAACTTTCAGCACTAAGAAAAGAGAAGATAAAGAGGTACACAAAGTTTTT
>NBMF01000050.1 GCA_002084825.1 Fusobacteriia bacterium 4572_74 | reverse complement strand
TCAACCTGCTTTTTTAGTTTCAATGCCCTTTTAGGATTTCCTTCATTTGTTGAAATAGCTATTTGGAAGTCATCTCCTCTATAAATAGCACAAAATCTTGCATTCAGATCTTTTTTGGTTGTTATATTATTAACCAAAATATTTTTAGAATCTCCTAATATATAGATTTTTTTATTTAACTCCTTATCATTGGTAGCACCTACAACTAAAAATCTGTTATTGATATCTCCCTCTTCAAATTCTCTCAATGTAACATCAATTTTTTTCTCCTCAAATAGAAGCCAGATTTTATTTTCTACAATTTGAGGAGTTATAACCTCTATTTTAGCTCCATAATTTAAAAGTGTTTTTATCTTACGGTAGGCTATCTTTCCTCCTCCAACTACAAGGATATCTTTTTTTTCTAAATCCAATAGGATTGGAAAATATTTTTTCATTTTGACTCCTATTTTACTTCGAAATTTCAATAAAAGCTTTTTCCATTGCAGATAAAGTTTTGTTTAAGATCTCTTTATTATGAGTTATCCCCATAAAATGTGCTTCAAATTTAGAAGGTGGAACCACTACTCCATTTTCCAACATAACATTAAAATATTTAGAATATTTATTGGTATCACTAGCCATTACATCTTCTAATGTTTCTACTTTTTTCTTATTTATAAAAAATATAGTAAATAATGATCCTGCCTTATTTACACATACTGGTACATCATATTTTTCAGATAATTTATATATCCCTTCTACAATATAATTTACTTTTCCTTCTAAATCGCTATATATAGATGGCGTATTTTTTAATATATTCAGAGTTTCAAATCCAGCAGTTACTGATATAGGGTTTCCTGATAGTGTTCCTGCATGGTATACATTTCCTACAGGTGCAATCATATCCATTATTTCTCTTTTTCCACCAAATGCTCCTACTGGGTATCCTCCACCAATTATCTTTCCTAATGTAGTCAAATCAGGGGTAATTCCATAGTATTGTTGTGCTCCGCCTGATCCAATTCTAAATCCACTGATAACTTCATCAAATATTAAAAGTGTATTATGTTTTGTACATAATTTACGCAATCCCTCTAAATATCCCTTTTTAGTTTCGATAAGGCCCATATTAGCAGGGATTGGCTCCACTATAATACAAGCTATCTCTTCTATTTCCATTAATTTTTCTACTTTTTCTAAATTTCCAAATGGAAGAGTTAATGTATCTCTTAATACACCCTCTGTAAGACCATTACTATCTTGATAACCTTCAGTTAATAACCCAGATCCTGCTGCTACTAATAATGAATCTGAATGTCCATGGTAACAACCTTCAAATTTTAATATCTTATTTCTTTTTGTATATGCCCGGGCTACTCTCACTGCTGCCATCGTGGCTTCTGTTCCTGATGTAGTTAATCTTACTTTTTCAATAGAAGGAACCATAGATATGATCAGTTCAGCCAGCTCCACCTCTTTTTTAGTAGGTAATCCAAATGAACATCCATCTAAGATAACATCTTGAACAGCTTTTATTACCCTTTCATCATTATGTCCTAAGATCATAGGCCCCCATGATTGGATAAAATCTATATATTTATTTCCATCTTCATCGATAACATGAGCTTTATTTGCCGATTTTATAAAAATAGGAAATTCTTTTTCTACTGATTTAAATGCTCTAACCGGGCTATTTACTCCCCCGGGAATTATATTTACCGCTTTTTCAAATATATCTTTAGAATTTTTATAATTCATCTTTCTCTCCTTTTATTTTTGTAGCCACAAATTTTTGTGATTGATGGCTATATATTTTATTTTAATCTTAATTTTTACTTATCTTCTTTTAACCATCTAGCTATATCTTTTGCAAAATATGTGATAATTATATTTGCTCCTGCTCTTTTTATAGCATAGGTTTTTTCCATAACTATATTTTTTTCATCTATCCAACCATTTAATGCCCCTGCTTTTATCATTGCATACTCTCCACTTACACTATATGCAACTACTGGAACTTCAAATGTATCTCTTATTTTTTTTATGACATCAAGGTATGATAAAGCCGGTTTCACTATTACCATATCCGTTCCCTCTTTAATGTCTGCGCTAACTTCAGACACTGCATCTATACTAAATCTATAATCCATTTGATATTGCTTTCTATCTCCATGTGTAGGAGCTGAATCTGCAGCTTCTCTAAATGGCCCATAAAATGATGATGCATATTTTACACTATAACTCATAATAGCCAATTCTTTGAATCCATTTTTATCTAAAATATCTCTTATTGCTCTTATTCTACCATCCATCATATCTGAAGGTGCTACGATATCCGCACCTGCCTTAGCATGAGATAAAGCTATCTTTGCCATATATTCAATAGTAGTATCGTTGACAACCCCATATTCATCTACGATACCACAATGTCCATGGGAAGTATATTCACACATACAAACATCAGTTATCACTACCATATTAGGCGAATGTCTCTTGATATGTCTAACTCCTTCTTGTACAATACCAGTATCGTTATATGCTTCTTTTCCAAGGCAGTCTTTTTCCAAAGGAATTCCAAACAATAGTACCGAGTTAACTCCTAATTCATTAAGAGTATCTAATTCTGCATCTAACATGTCTAATGATAATCTATATTGTCCAGGCATAGAAGAGATCTCAGTTCTTATCCCGATACCTTCCTCTAAAAATAAAGGGTATACCAAATCATCAACACTTACGTATACATCTCTTACCAATTTTCTAATCCCAGCTGTTTTTCTTAAATTTCTGTGTCTTTTAAACATATTGATTTCTCCTTTTTTATAAATTAGTATAATAATTTTTGATTTCTGCTAATAACCCCTGTGCTGTAGAAATTTTAGCTTCTATCTCTACTTCTAAACCATAATTTTTTATACTTTTTGTTGTCATTTCGCCTATAGATGCTATCTTTATTTTAGGATTATGATTTTTATCTCCTAAACTTTCTATATATGCATTCACTGCTGATGCACTTAAAAAAGTAATTAAATCAACATCTTTTATTTTATCATATATATCATCTATTATTACTTTTTCTGTTTTAAATATTCTAGTTTTAACAAAATTTCTATTCAATTTTTTAGACCATTCTTCTGTTTTAATTAATGAAATATCAGATGTTATATATACAATTTTATCCCCATCTTCTGTAAAATTAACACTTTCTTCTGCTAATTTTTCTCCCAAATATTTTTCAGGCATAAAATCAGGTTTGATTCTATATTTTAATAATTCTTCATAGGTTTTAATACCTACAACACCTATTTTTTTATCTCCTAATACACGTACATCCTCTAATTTTTCAAAGAAAGTTTTTACCCCATTTTGGCTGTTAAATAATATTGCTTTGGCATCTTTTATATCTAACTGAATGTCTAAAGACTCTATATTTATAAGAGGCAATATAGTAGCTTTACCACCTAATTTTTCTATCTCATATGCAAATTCTACAGATTTTGTATAATCTCTAGTAGTCATTATATTTTTACCAAATAGTGGTAATTTTTCAAACCAATTAAATTCAGATCTTAGGTTTACTACCTCTCCAATAATTATAATTGCAGGTGGAACAACTTTTTCTTCCTTTGCTATTTTAGCAATGGTTTCTAATGTTCCTTCTATAACTATCTGCTTACTTGTACTACCTTTTTCTATTATAGCCACAGGAGTTGTAGGAGACTTTCCATATTTAATCAGGTCATTGGTTATTAAATCTAAGTTTTTTATCCCCATCAAAAACACTAAAGTTCCTTCTAATTTAGCGATAGCATCAAAGTTATGCCAAGTTCCCTCTTTGGAAGTATGCCCTGTAAATACATGAAATGAACGAGCTATATTTCTGTGAGTAACAGGTATTCCAGAATAAGATGGTACAGATATAGAAGATGTTATTCCAGGAACAACCTCAAAGGGTATTTTAGCTTTATTTAGAGCTAAAATTTCCTCTCCTCCACGACCAAATACAAATGGATCTCCACCCTTCAATCTGGTAACTATCTTTCCTTCTTTTGCCTTTTCTACTATGGTTCTATTGATCTCATCCTGGATAACGCCGCCTTCGGTGTTCCCCTTTCCTAAATAGATCATTTCACATTCCCTCTGAGCTAAAGATAGTATTTGTGGATTCACCAATCTGTCATAAACAATACAATCAGCTTCCTCTATACATCTCTTCCCTTTCAATGTTAATAGTTCTAAATCTCCAGGGCCTGCTCCTACTATATAAACCTTACCCATCTATCTGCCCCCTAATCATCTCAGCTAATTTTACAGCCAATTTTTTTCCATTTTTTTTATCTCCACCTATCTCATCCTTGTAGATCTTATCTCCATGGGAATACATCCCCTGTATCCTAATACAATCCCCATCTATAGCTGCATGGCATCCCATAGGAGTAGTACATCCTCCTCCAAATATCTTGGAAAATTCCCTCTCAGCATCGATAATAAGACCGGTTTCTTTATGATTTATCTTATCTAAGAGTTCCAGTGTAAAGTTATCGCCTTCCCTGCACTGAATACATAGTGCTCCTTGAGCTGGTGCTGGCATTATTCTTTCTGTCTCAAATATTTCAGTAGCCAGGTCTTTTAATCCAACTCTTTTTAACCCTGCATAGGCAAGTATGATCCCATCAAAATTTTCATTTTTTAATTTTTCTATCCTAGTATGGATATTTCCACGGATAGGTTCTATCACTAGATCGGGTCTCAAACTTTTGATACTCTCCACCCTCCTCAAACTACTGGTACCTATTACTGCACCTGCTGGAAGGTCATCTAAAGTGACTCCTGAATTAGTAATCATAATATCCCTGTTATCTTCCCTCACCGGAACTGCTCCTACTGTAAGGCCCTTAGGAGATTCTGCAGGCATATCCTTCATAGAATGCACAGCCAGATGGATATCACCATCTAAAAGTGCTCTTTCAATTTCTTTTACAAACATATCCTTAAGGGATTTATTATCTTTATTCCAATTGGTTCTCTGATCTTTGTCTCCACTGGTAATAATTTTTTTGATTTCCACTTCTAAATTATCACAGCTATCTAACAACATTTTTTTAGTCAGTTCTGCTTGTGCCACCGCTAAAATACTTGCTCTAGTTCCAATAATTAACTTGTTTTGCATTTTAATTCCCCTTTATACTCACAGTATTTTAATAAATTTTTTATTTGATCCTCTAATATGTACCTATATTCTTTTAAAAGTCTCTCTCGGTTTTCTTCATTTTCCCTAACCACATCCCATAGATGATCTAAATTATAGAGATTTATGTTAGGATAGGCTTCAATACATAGATCTATATCCCTTGGGACTGCCAGGTCTAAAAATATTTTTTCTCTTTCTAAATTTAACTGTTTTATCTCTTTTTCTAACAATACAGTATGAGGTGCAGAGGTCGCACTAATAATTATATCAGATTTTTCAACCTCAGAATATCTATCCTCAAAATCAACTATATCTATATCATATTTTTCCTTTAACTCCAATACCCTTATACGGCTTCTATTTGTCATGACAATATTATTTATGTTATTTCTAGTAAATATATTGAGTATTGCTACTGCCATCTCTCCCGTTCCCACTATAAAGATTCTCTTATCAGCTAAGTTTTCAAAGTGTCCCTTTATAAATTTCAAGGCTATTGCCTCTAGTGACATTGCATTCTTTGAAACTTGACTCTTATAACGAAATTTTTTACCTACCTCAATAGCTTTATTAAAAATAACATTTAACGTTTTAGTCGTATGTTTTTCTTCTAACCCATTTAAAAAACTATTTCTTACTTGGGACAGAATAGAATCTTCTCCTTTTATGATAGAGTTAAAACCACAGACTACATCAAATAAATATTTTACAGCTTCAATCCCACTTTTTTTCACAAACAAAGGACCTATATTAAATTTTTCTTTCACGAATTCTATATTTTCAGATTCCATATAGATCTCAACCCTAAGACAGGTCTCAAGTAAAACATAGCCTTTAACAACTCCATTTTCCACAAGACTTTCCATTATTTTTTTAGGGCCCCCTTTTATGAAAGCTTCTCTCTCTTTCAAAGTAAGATCCTTATGGGTAACTCCTAATATATAAAATTTATCTAATTGCATCTTCTACACACCTCAAAACCTTTTTGTTGTTTTTTCTATCTTTTATTGCCAGTCTAAAATATCTATTATCCAAATAATTAAAGTTGCTGGCATCTCTAACCAAGACTCCCAGTGAAATCATCTTTCCTCTAAATTCTTCTACCTTCATGTCATTTATCAATTTTACCAAAATAAAATTCGCTTCTGTAACATAGGGCTTTATTCCCTTTATTTGTTCTAATCCCTCATACATAAAAGGTTTTTCTTCTCTGATCCAGTCCTCTGACTTTTTTATATACTCACTATCTTCTAGTAAAACTTTAGTAGCTAATTCAGCTATTGCATTAACACTCCAAGGCTCTCTATTTCCCTCTATTTTAACCTTTAATTTTTCGTTAAAGGTTATTCCATATCCCAAACGTAGTCCCGGTATGGCAAAAAATTTAGTAAGAGCTCTCACAATAAATACATTTTCATGTTTATATTCTACCAGGGATCTATACATACTTCCATCTACAAACTCTATAAAGGCTTCATCTAATAAGATACTTATTCCCTTATCTTTACATGATACAGCCAGATCATCTAAAATAACCTTATCTATGAATTTACCTGTAGGATTATTAGGATTACATATTACCAACAAATCATAGCCATTATTCAAAGTTTTCTTTAATCTCGGAATATTTAATATAAAATCTTCATCTTCTTTCAGCTGAAAATAATTAATTTCACAATTTACAGTTTTTAGTGATCTTTCATATTCTGCAAAGGTAGGAGAGAAGATAGACCCATAGGATTGATATTAGCACTGTAATCTAATACCTCTATCCCTTTTTCCCTTTTTAATTTGTATATATTTCCCCCATGTAGCTCCATAGTTATCTTCACCCTTCCTCTAATCTTTTACCATAAATTATAGCCGCTATACTTCCATTCTCATCTTTATATCTATATCAAAATAATCTTTATTTTTTAATTCAAACTATATTAGTCTAAACACAGCATATGCTATTCCCATACCTAATATGGATGATCCATACATTAGTTTAATATTTCTTTTTATATCCTTCAATTCAAATTCTTTTTTCTTATCCCCTATTGTAGGCTTTTCTTTCAGTTTGCCAAAATAACTGGTAGCTCCTCCAAATTGAACCCCCAATGCTCCTGCTACGGCTGATTCAGATTGTGCTGAATTTGGACTGGCATGATTATATCTATCTCTAAAAAAAATCTTCCAAGAATTTTTGAAATCATATCCAAGGAAAATTGCCGATACAGGAATAAGTAGTCCCCCTGTTAATCTGGCAGGAATAACATTAGCCACGTCATCTACACGAGCTGAAAACCATCCAAAATCTTTATATTTTTCATTTTTATAGCCCACCATGGAATCAAGTGTATTTATGGCCTTGTATCCCATTGCTAGAGCCACTCCCAGTGGAGTATTTGGTGCAATCAAGTATCCCACTGTCATAAAAAATAACGGTGATATTATCCCATCCACTGTATTTTCAGAGATAGTTTCCATGATGCTTCTGACTATATCTTTTTCTTGCATATCTTTTTTCTTCAATATATCAAATACTTTCATTCCCTCAAGAGCAAGTGATCTTGTAGCAAATATAGTATATATCAAGTAGATTTCTATTATTTCTAAATAACCCGAGATTAGATATGTTATACCAATAGTTGTTCCTACAACTATTAAATTTAGTATTACTCCACCTATTTTTTTATATTTATATAATATTTTTTCTAAGAAAGTAATAACTCTCCCTATTACTACCACTGGGTGCAATAAGCTTCTAGGATCTCCAAATACCAAATCTAGAATAAATCCAATCAATATTATGTTTTCAACTCTCATTTAATCGCTCCTATCAGATCATCTATCTCATTATATAGATTTTTATATTGAACTACTGGTCTTTTTAAGACTACCACTCCTACTCCTAAATTTTCAGCAGCTTCTACTTTTTCTAATTCTCCACCTGTAGCACCACTCTCTTTAGTCACGATGTACTTTACATCATAATTTCTATAGATAGCTTCGTTAAAAGTTGTACTAAATGGACCTTGAAGACCTAATATTTGAGATGGTCTAAATCCTGCATCTTCACATTTTTTTACAGCATATTCAGTTGGCAAAACTCTGATATAGATAGAGTTTTTATTTTTTAAATCTTTAAATTTATGAATATTATTACTTCCTAAAGTAAGTAATATATTTCCCTTTACTTTCTCTAAAAAATTAATTAATGTCTCTAAATCATAAAAACTATTTTTCTTTTTATATTCTAACATATTTCTTTCATATCTATAATAGGGTACCCCCATAATTGTTGATAATTTAAGTAAATTATTAGATATTTCTATAGCATATGGATGTGTTGCATCTACTATTTGGCTTATATTCATCTCCACAGCCAAATTTTCTAGGTCCTTTAAATCTAGTTTTGCTACCATTACTTCTAAATCTAAATGAGCGATCAGTTGACCTCCATATTCTGTAGCTGTAGTCACTATAATTCTATGATTATCTTCTAAGAGCTTTTCGGCTATCATTCTAGAATCTTTGGTTCCTCCAGCAAGTAAAATCAAAGTTTATATCCTCTAGGTGTGATCATTTTATTATTTTTTACATAAGTTTTAGAATTTCCTACTATTACTACAGTGAACATATTTATCTCATGGTTTAAC
>NBMF01000049.1 GCA_002084825.1 Fusobacteriia bacterium 4572_74 | reverse complement strand
CCATCCTTTAAGTAGATTTTTTGTAGTGAATCAATTCTAACATAAATTTTGGTCTTCCTTTTTATTTTTTGATAATTTACCTACAATTATTATACTCTAACATTGACTCAATCAAAATTGACATAAAACAAAATAATTGTTAAAATATTATAAATAATTTAATATCGTATAACTCCAATAATATGGTTTGGAGGTTTCTACCAGGTACCTATAATTCCTGATTACGAAGAGAGTCTGTTTATACAGCTTTATTTGTAATGGAATTTTTTTTATTGCTTAGAAATCTATATATCAGATCAAATAATAGGAGGAATAAAAATGAATTATAAAAAAATGCCAAAAATTGATCTACACTGTCACTTAGATGGAAGTTTAAGAGCTGAAACAGTTTTCGATATAATAAAAAAAAATAGATTGGAATTAACTGAAAATTTGGAAGATATCAAAAAATGGTTGACTGCTCCAATGAACTGCAGTTCATTGGATGAATATCTTAGATCTTTTGATCTGCCAATAGCCGTGATGCAAACGAAAGAAAATTTAGAAAGGGTATCTTTTGAACTTATGGAAGATGCTGCTATGGAAAATATAAAATATATAGAGATAAGATTTGCTCCTCAGCAGCATACTAAAGAAGGATTGACTACAAAGGAAATAATTCAGAGTGTATTGTCTGGGATGGAAAGAGCAGAAAAAATATATGACATAAAAGGAAACTATATCTTATCATGTATGAGGCACTTATCAGCTAAATCAGCTATGAAAATAGTTGAGGAGGGAAGAACATTTATAGGACAAGGAGTTGTGGCAGTGGACCTTTGTGGCGGAGAAGTAATAGGATTTTGTCATAAATTTATTGAACCCATGAAAAAAGCCAAAGAATATGGGTATAGGATAACCATCCATGCAGGAGAAACAGGTATAGGAGAAAATGTTACTGATGCAATCAAACTGTTAGGAGCAGAGAGAATTGGACATGGGGTATTTATAACGAATAACAGGGAAGCTTATAATTTAGTAAAAGAAAGAAAGATCCCTTTAGAGATTTGTCCTACAAGTAATATACAGACTAAGGCTGTAAAAAATTATAAAGAACACCCAATATATGATTTCTATAATGATGAAATTATGATAACATTAAATACAGATAATAGAACGGTTTCAGACACTACCATGACTGAAGAATGTATACAGATAGAGAAGACTTTTGATCTGAAAAAAAGAGAATATATAAATATATATTTAAACAGTGTAGAAGCAGCTTTTATTTCAGAAGGTGAAAAAGAAAAATTAAAGGGATATTTAAAATAACAAAGATTAAAAGTATATTTTGGATAAATTTTGATCTTTTAAATAGATAGCAGCTATAGAAATTTTTAAATTATCGTGGGAAAATATCTTTTTTTACTTCTGTAATAATGATAGCAAGATTACATATAAAAATTAATGTTAGTAAAGATAAAGATCGTGGAGGAATTATGAAAATAAAGAAAATCACTTGTGGGATAATTGAAAATAATAATTATATTTTAATAAAAGAGAATGATTGTTTGATCGTAGATCTGAGTGATTTTGATATAATTGATAAGTTTATAGAAAACTCAGAACTAAATGTATTAGGAGTTCTCTTGACCCATACCCATTGGGATCACCTGTTGGGAGTAGAAAAATTTGTAGAAAAATATAAGGTTCCCGTCTATCTTAGCTCTAATCGACCTAATTATATAATGGATGCAAACTTTGATTATACTATAAAAAAATATGGAATAAGAGTAAAATTTGACATAGATAAGATAGATATCAAATATTTAAATGAAGGGAAGCAAAAAATAGGAAACTTCGAATTTTTTGTGATAGATACTCCAGGACATACTACCTGTTCTATTGTGTATTATTTTTTGACAGAGAAAGCTATGTTTACAGGTGATTTTTTATTTAAAAAAACTATCGGTATAACTAATACACAACTTAGTAATAAGGAACAGATGAAGGAAAGCCTAAAGATAATAAAAACATACCCCAATGATGTTGATGTCTATCCGGGACACGGAGAAGATACAAACTTAAAATTTGAAAAAATTCATAATAAATATTTAAATAAATAAAGAATTATTACTCCGCATTTTATAAAAGTTTTACATTAATTTTTAGAGTTTACACAAAACTTGCAACACTCCCGGATTAAACTTTAGTTATATTTCTTCCAGATTTTTTAGCTAAATAAAGTAGTTCATCAGCGATTTTAATAACTTCATTTATATCTTGTCCTTGAGAGGACTCTACTACTCCTAAACTAACGGTAGTTCCCGATGGGCAGTTTTCTATTTGGAGGTTTTCTATTTTTGTTCTTAATTGTTCAGCATAAAAATAAGCATCTTTGGATATCATATTAGGGAGGACTATAAGAAATTCTTCTCCTCCAAATCGAGTGACCACTCCTACTTCTCCTATTATACTTATCATTGTATCAGCGATCTTCTTTAATACAATATCACCAAAAGGATGTCCGTAAGTATCATTTATTTTTTTAAAATGATCAATATCCCCCATGATGATGGAAAATCCTTTCTCTTGAGTATCTTTATCTGCCAAAAAATTAAAGAGATACCTTCTATTAAAAAGGCCGGTAAGATCATCAGTTAATGACATTTTTTCCATATTTCTTCTATTTTCTTCTAATTCAGTTATATCATTCATTATCAAAAGAGCCATATCTGCACTATTAAATTTAATATGTTTACAAGAATAGAGAAAATGTTTTTTTATCTTTTCATTATTTATATAAAATTCTCTAGAAAGAATATTCCCCGAATGATTAGATCTATGATTAAGGGTAGAAGCAATGTTTTTTCTGAGATTACAACTATTACAAAAGCTTGTTTCACCACAAATTTTCCCTTCTTCGACAGCATGATAGCATCCAAGGGCATTTCCACATTTTTTTCCTTCTATCTGATCTAAGTTCTTGCAGAGCATATTTTTTAAAAAAGGATTCACAGATTCTATGTTTATATCTTTGTTTACTATCATTATACTACTCTGAAGATTATTCATGAGAACTTCAATAAAATTTTCAGATTCCTTTAATTTTTCTATATTCAAGTTATTCCCCTCCTAAATAAGTATTAAAAAAATTATTTTTAATACCAGTTATTTATATATAGTATATAATCATGATATAATTCAAATTGTAATAATTAAATAATTTTCACACCATTTTCCTTTAATTTTTCTTCAAATTGTTTTTCAGGTTTTTCATCGACCACTACAGCATCTAGGTCATCTATAGTTCCGAAATTATATATTCCATAGGAATAAAATTTATCTTTTTCACATATAAAATAGACCTTTGAGGTCATTTGAATCATGGCTTTTTTTAAAGTTACTTCATTTGAGTCAAAGATACTCATATTACCCTTTTGAAGATCTATCCCTGCTCCTCCTAAAAAAAGTTTTTGTGTGTTTATTTTACGAACAGAGTCCAAGGCCAGCCCTCCTAAAAAAGTTCCTAAAAGACTATGATAGGTACCTCCGATACCAATAAGTTCAATTTTTTCTACTCCATCTAGACATTTCATAATATCCAGCATATTGGTTACTACTGTAATTTTTTTAGGGGATTTAGCTAATTTTTCAGCTAGCATAAGATTTGTGCTGGAAGAGTCTAAAAATATTATCTCGCCTTCCTCTATAATTTTGTAGAGTTTATTGGTTATCTTTTTTTTTCCTCCTAAATTAACGACTTTTCTATGATTAAGGGAGATATCTGTAGGAACCTCTTTTTTTAATATGGCTCCTCCATGGGTTCTTTCTAACTTTCCCTCTTCTTCTAAAAGTTTCAAATCCTTTCGTATAATTACTTCGCTGACATCAAAGGTAAGACTTAACTCTTTTACCTTTACCTTTGTTTTATCCATAAGGATCTTTAATATTTCTAGTCTTCTTTCTTGGGCAAACATTTAAATCCCTCCTATTTGTTATTTAATTATATCATAAAATTTTATAAAAAAATAATTTTTTCTTGACTTTTGAAACCAAATGAAATAAAATGCAATGAAAAGAAACTTAATAAAACCAAATGAAACATTTTAAAAAGGAGGATCTAATGAAAATTAATTTAATGTCTAGCAATGGTGAAGTAATAACCCTTAATGTATCGTTCCCATATATCCATAATAGATACAAGGTAAAAAAACTTATAAAGGAAGGATACAGCCTTATAGGAGAAGAGGATGCAACTATTGTATTACAACTAAAACTTTATTAAAAAAATTAGCCTGGGAGTTTAAAATAACCTATGGGATAGAAATGCTCCTTAGTTTTTATTCTACAGATTATTTTTATTCTAACATTAAATATTAATTTTAAGGAGGAAATATGACTAAAAAACAACTATTTGCTATACTTGATCCAAAAACTTGGTCAGCATCTATTATTCCGATTATATAAGTGGATTAGATACTATAGATACTGTACATGACATGGAGGGCGGTGTTCTAATTTTTAGTAACTGGATATCCAAATGAATCGGTAAAATTATTCGTAGATATTTGTATCAGATCTATTATAGTTCCTATTCCGAATAATCCCCCTGTTATTAAATACAATAACCCTGTCCAGACCTTTCCTACATAAAATCTATGTAGTCCGCCTAAACCCAAAAAACCAACTATACAAAGTAGCAGACTTAGAGTTCGTGTTTTATCACTTACCTGCATCATACTCATTATAAACCTCCTAAATTAAATAACAATAAAAATTTTATACTTATATATATCTAAAAGGAGGAGTTTGATTGCTTAAATCAATCAAACTCCACTTTATTTATATTTATTACTCCTTAAAATTCTGCACTCTTAGGAGTTCTAGGAAAAGAGATTACATCTCTGATATTTGTCATTCCTGTAACGTACATTATCATTCTTTCAAAACCTAATCCATACCCTGAATGAGGGAATGAACCATATTTTCTAAGATCTGTATAGAATTTATAGTCTTCTCTAGGAAGATTTACTTCATCCATTCTTCTCTCTAGTTCTTCTAAGTTGTCCTCTCTTTGAGATCCACCTATAATTTCTCCAATTCCAGGAGCTAATAGATCCATGGCTCTTACTGTCTTTCCATCTTCGTTAAGCTTCATATAGAATGCTTTGATATCCTTTGGATAATCTGTTACAAAAACTGGTCTTTTAAAATGTTCTTCAGCTAAGAATCTTTCATGCTCTGATTGAAGATCAATTCCCCACTCTACTTTAAATTCAAATTTTTGCTTTGAATTTAATAAGATATCTACTGCTTCGGTATATGTAACTCTAGCAAAATCATTTACTAAAACATTGTTTAACTTATCAAATAATCCTTTTTCTACAAATTTATTAAAAAATTCCATCTCTTCAGGAGCTTTTTCCATAACATATTTAATGATATATTTCACCATATCTTCAGCTAAATCCATATTAGCTTCCAAGGCTGCAAAAGCAATCTCAGGTTCTATCATCCAGAATTCAGATGCATGTCTAGTTGTATTTGAATATTCTGCTCTAAATGTAGGACCAAATGTATATACATTTCTAAATGCAGCACAATAAGTTTCTACATTTAATTGTCCACTTACAGTAAGGTTAGTTTCCTTTGCAAAAAAATCTTCTTTATAGTCAATATCTCCCTTATCTGTTTTAGGAATATTGTTTAAATCTAAAGTAGTTACTCTAAACATCTCTCCTGCACCTTCAGCATCACTCCCAGTTATGATTGGAGTGTGTACATATACAAACTCTTGATCCTGGAAAAACTTATGGATAGCATATGCAACTATCGATCTTACTCTAAATACTGCTGAGAAAGCATTTGTTCTAGGTCTTAAATGTGCTATTGATCTTAAATATTCAAAAGTATGTCTTTTATTTTGTAATGGATAATCTAAGTCAGCTTTTTGGAATATCTCTATAGACGTTGCCTTGATTTCATAACTCTGTCCCTTTCCTTCTGATTTTACAAAAGTTCCAGTTACATACATAGATGTAGCTATAGATGCTCTGCTTATCTCGTCAAAATTTTCTAAGTTATCCTCAAATACCACTTGTAGTCCGGTAAAAAATGAACCATCATTTAATTCTATAAAACCAAAACTTTTTTGACTCCTAATCTTTCTTACCCAACCAGAAATTTGTACTTTTTGGTCTAAGAATTGTTCACCATTTCTGATAAGCTCCTTAACTGTTACTTTTTTCATAAAACCCTCCCTAACTTAATTTAGTTATTTTTTTATTTAATTTTACTTCATTTCCATTTTTATCTACAACTTTGACTTGATCTAAATGTCCCTTAACTTGGGATTTAAAATGTTCTAAGTACAGAGTTCTATATTTTTGTCTTTCTATTGTTTCATCATCTGTTAGCATTCTTTTCTTAGCTATGGCAGAATAATAATTCACCTTAGCTATAATGTCCTTCATTTCCATATTTAAATCTTCACCCTCATCCTTTTTTTATTTTTTTTTTATTTTTTTCTCAAATTAACTAACTTCCATCTAGAAAGATAAAGAAAATAAAGAGAGAATAAAAAAACAAAAAACTTCCCACTACTAAAGTGAGAAGTCAAAATTCATACAAACCCTAAAAAATAAAGTAAGTACGGAGACACACACAAGTAGTTCCTCGATACCCTTTGACGTTACGTGTCAAATACGTCTAAGCCTACTAAGATTTTTTATGAAAATCCTTTGGGTTAGCAGCTCCAAGGTGTTCTTCACAACTAATTCCACTACTAGTCTTACACCGTCACTAGCTCGCTTTAGTATCTATTAGAAGTTACTCTCCTCATCTTCGCTTTTATAATTAAAAATATTATACTATTATGCTATTTAATTGTCAACTTTCTAAGGATTTCTTTTTAGATTGGTAAATTGCAAATTTAATTGTCCCACTTAACTATTAACCTAATAAACATTCATTTTTTATTTTTATTCTCTTTCTAAAATTTAGTTGTTTAAATCTTTACGCTATAGTTCAAGATCATAATAATATTAATATATTCGTTTGATGTTGCTAGATAGTGTCAAGTAATTGTAGGTAAAATTTTAATAAAAATTTAAACCTTAATTTTATTATGTTATCTTAAGCCACTCATCATGCATTGTAACCCATTTACTT
>NBMF01000048.1 GCA_002084825.1 Fusobacteriia bacterium 4572_74 | reverse complement strand
TATGAAAAAAAGAAAAAAAATCTCTGGATGGCTTCTGATTTTGACGGTGCTTTTGCTCAATTTGTAAAAGTACCTGTAACCGAAGTTTTTCCTGTTGACTGTGATTGGAGTAATTCAGAGTTAGGAACTATTCCATGTACTTATGGAACAGCTGAAAATATGATTCATAGAGCAGGAGTAAAAAAAGGAGGCCATGTGTTGATCGCTGGAGCTTCAGGTGGTGTTGGATCTGCGGCTGCACAGTTGGCAAAACGTCGAGGAACTACTGTAATAACAATTGCAGGGAAAGCAAAACTTAAAAAATTACTTGAGATAGGTGCAGATAAAGTTATTTCACGAGATGAGGATGTTGTAGAAATTTTAGGTGAAAAATCTGTTAATGTTGTAATTGATAACGTTGCAGATCCTTCCTTTGAGTATATGCTTAAAGTGTTGAAAAAGTGTTGAAAAGAGGAGGAAAGTTTGTATCTTCGGGTGCTATTGCCGGTTCACTTGTAGAACTTGATATGCGTGATTTCTATTTAAAGGATCTGACATTGATTGGTTGTACTGCATGGGATGATCCCATTTTTCCAAATCTTATTTCTTATATTGAAAAAGGTGAAATTAAACCTCTTCTAGCGAAAACCTTTCCACACTTGTATAATTAGGATTTAAATTTAAACTAAACACGAATATTCCGTGTTTAGTTTAAATATTAGTATATTTAGTTTAAAAATTAAGCGGTGCTAATCTATATGTTTCTCTGATTGCATTGCCTTCAATCACTAATTTTGAATTTGTCATTTCTATTACGTTTCCTGCTATTACTTTTTCATTACCTTTCAAATTTTTTACAATAAATGCCCCATTTTCTTTTTTAAAAGAAATCATATTTTCCATAACCATTTTTGTCTCGTTTAAATTCTTAAAGAATAATTTCATTTTCATCCCTCCTAATATATTTCAAATGAATGTATTTTTCATTTTATATACATATAATATATCATTTCAACTTTAAAGTCAAGTGTTATTTATTTTGTTTATCTTTTGCCATGCTATATATGTATGGTATATATTATACATAAATTAAAAAGTTGTATTTTGATACATTATGCAAGGCTTAAAAATTTTACATATAAAAATAAATGCTTTTAACATATACAAAAATTGTAAAACAATGTATTATATTGATGTGTTGTTAATTTTTTTATAATATAACATATTTTAATAACTTAACTAAAAAAGATGAAAAAATAGACTTCTTTCACCTTTAATATTATATATTTACTTATAAATTAAAAAAGTTATATAATCTACAACCTCCTCCATAGGGTAATTTTCTCCTGAGTTTCCCCTCCTCAAAATTCTTATCTTGGGATCATCTACCACCAACTTACTGTATTCTAAAAGTGCCATAATAGGCCCATATCCACATATACTCAAATCATGTTCCTTTACTGTTTCTTCCACTCCTTGACTATCAAGTTCCATTATTCTATCTATTGCTAACTGATCTAATTTATATCCCAATTCTTTTTTTACATAATGAGAAAAATCAGAAGATGCTATCACTAAAATTTTTTTTCTCTGTTTTTTAGCAGTTTCATATATTTTTTTAGCCAGATATTTCGCATTTTTATAATTTTGAACCTTCATGGTAATGGGAACTATTTTAAATTTAGTTTCTATAAAATATTTTAAAAAGGGCAACATAACCTCTCCAGAATGTTCATATTTATGTGCATTTTCTGAATATGATATATCCAATTCTTTTTCAAAATCAAGATCTATCTCAAGGTCTCCCATGGGAGACTTCCAGACTTCATTCGTATCTAAACTTATCGACCCTCCATACCCTGTATGACTTGGATTTATTATAATCACAGTCTCTATATTTTTCCCCTCTAATGTATTAAAAAAATGAACCGCAGAAGACCCTGAAAATTCATAACCTGCATGAGGAACTACTCCTCCTAAGATTTCTCCATCTATTTTTTTAGGAGATTCTACTTCCAAGAAATTTTTAATCATCTTTTCTATATCTTCCTTTTTAGCAGGATAAAATTTACCTTTTACAAATTCCTCCCTTTTTTTCATAGCTACCTCCTATATCTCTACTATCTTTTCCCCACATTTATTACATCTGCCATTTTCACTTAATCCTACAATCTCTATATTCCATCCATCCCTCTGAATAAGTAAATTTCCACAACTGCAGACTGTATCTATATCTATATCTGCATTTCCTATATATACATAGTTTAAATATTTTTTAGCTATCTTATGAAATTCTAAAAGGAGTTTTTTTTCTGTTGCTGGAGTTTTCATCTTATAACTAGGATAATATCTATTTATATGTAAAACAATATTTGATCCCAATTCATCCTTTATCCACTTAACCATTTTTATAAATGTTTTCCTGTTATCATTTAATTCCGGTACCAATAAAAACTCTATCTCTAGATGTTTTTTTCTCCCCACTATTACTTTCAAGGTATTTTTAACTCCTTCTAAAGTTCCACCTAATTTAGAATAAATTTCTTCTGTGAATCCCTTTAAATCTATGCTGAATGCATCTATACAGGGAGTTAACTCCAGCAAGGGTTCCCTCTCTATAAATCCATTGCTTATCATCATAGTTTTCTTAGAAGAACATTTAGCTAATTTTGCCACATCCAGCATAAATTCATACCAAACAATAGGTTCATTATAGGTATATGCAACTCCAAACCCTTTAAAGTTTCTCAATATATCCTCATAGGTATATTCTTTAGTCGGTATTCCTTTAAATTCTTTGGCTATTTCATAATTTTGACAATAGGTACAATTCATATTACAACCTATACTCCCAATGGATAAAACCTCTTCTCCTGGATAAAAATGATAAAATGGTTTTTTTTCAATGGGGTCTATATTGAGAGCCGAAATCATTCCATAATTTTTGACCCTCAATATTCCATTTATATTTTCCCTTACTCCACATCTTCCAACATGATTTTCCTCTAAGATACATCTATGTGGACAAAGTTCACATCCTATTTTTTTATCCTCTAGTCTTTTATAAAACATAGCTTCTTTCATCTTTTCACCTATACCTTTTTACAGTAAATTTTTTTATTTTCAATCCTTTTCTATCTCTTATTCCGGCCTTACTCATAGCTATATCTATCTGCTGATCTACACTATCTACCCCTTCTAAATCTGGCAAAAGAACCCCTTGAGATCTTTCATCACTAACTAAGATACCGTACTTTTTCGAATCTAATTCATTTTCATCCATTACATCTTTCATAGTGGAAAGCACATCTACAGAAATTTCCAATTCTTCTAATTCCTCTTTTTTTAATGGTTCAAATCTAGGGTCGTTGAAGGCAGCCAAGATGGCATTTTCTCTTATCTCTTCCAACAGATTTTCTCGATATGGTACCATGGTTCCTATACACCCCCTTAGGGAATTTCCCTTGTGTAGGGTAACAAAACAAGTTTTTTTTTCCATCAATTCTTTTATTTCCTGATATTCCTCCTCTTTTTTCTCATTATGTTCACCTAAACCTAATTTAGCTATGATAGTTTCTAAAGCTACTTTTACATATATACTCCTTGGTTTATACATATAACCTCTCCTAAAAATTTTTTTTTAACTGTTTATTATTTATTTCATAAATTCAATAAACTTCCTTTTTTATTAAATTTATTTTTTTTATTAAATTTATTTTTTTCAATAAATTATATAACTTTATTATGATACCTATTTATTAAAAATATACTAGATATAAAAGTAATATTTAAAACAAATAAAATATTACTTTTATATCTTCCTTTTCCCCTTGATACACTTTGATTTTTAAAAAAATTTATCAATTAAATCAATAAACAAATAAATAATATCAAAAAAAAATCTTTCTTTTTATTTTCTCCATCTAAGGATATAATCATTTTTTTACTTGACTTTGTGTTCTTTTTATAGTAAAAATGTATCAGAACAAATCGATGAATGAGTTTTCATTTTTCTAGATAGATAATATAAATCAAATATATAATAGAGGAGCATTTATTGTGGTAACTTTTAACATTTAATGAGTCGAAAGATCTTAAGAAGTTAAAAGTGAAGGACTTAATTGCCGAAAGGTTGGATCTATATAGAACTAACCTTGGTCAATATGGGAAAATCCATCTTGACTGTCACAACTTTTGTTGTGGAGAGCTATTTCTTTTTAGTTCTTGGTAATTTTTTAAAAGGAGGGAATGAATTATGAAAGAAGTAATGATTAGATTGAGGATGAGTACCCACGATGCTCATTATGGTGGTAATTTAGTAGACGGTGCCAGAATACTAGGTTTATTTGGAGATGTAGCTACTGAACTGCTTATCAGACAAGATGGCGACGAAGGGTTATTTAAAGCCTATGACAATGTCGAATTTATGGCTCCAGTATATGCAGGTGATTTTATTGAAGCTGTAGGTTATATAGAAAAAGTTGGCAACACATCCAGAAGGATGGTTTTTGAGGCTAGAAAAGTAATCGTTCCTAGACCTGATATCAGTAATTCCGCATGTGAAGTCTTAGAGGAAGCAGTTGTTGTCTGCAGAGCCACTGGAACTTGTGTTACACCTAAAGATAAACAAAGAAATTAAAAGCATGACGCTTTAGCCAGATAAGCGTAATTTAAATTTTTAAAGTTAATTTATACTTTCTTAGAGAATCAAAAGGGAGGCAATAATGGAAAAATTAATCATAACAGCTGCTATATGTGGAGCCGAAGTTACTAAGGAACACAATCCTAATATTCCTTATACTATAGAAGAGATAGTAAAGCAAGCATATGGAGCATATATAGAGGGAGCCAGTATAATACATCTTCATGTGAGGGATGATGATGGTACTCCTACTCAATCGAAAGAAAGATTTAAATTATGTATAAATGCCATAAAAGAAAAATGTCCAGATGTTATTGTACAGCCATCTACTGGAGGAGCTGTTGGGATGACCAATGCAGAGAGGCTACAACCTATAGAATTATATCCTGAGATGGCAACATTAGATTGCGGGACTCTAAATTTTGGTGGTGATGAAATATTTACTAATACAGAAAATACCATCAAAGAATTTGGTAAAAAGATGATAGAAAAAGGTGTCAAACCTGAACTGGAATGTTTTGATAAATCTATGATTGAGATGGCTATTAGATTAAATAAAAAGGGATTCATTAAATCACCGATGCACTTTAGTTTTGTAATGGGAGTTAACGGTGGTATCGGAGGAGATCTGAGAGATTTCTTATTTTTAAAAGACAGTTTACCTTGCGGGTCTACTTATTCAGTTGCCGGTCTTGGCAGATTTGAGTTTTCATTGGCTACATCAGCGATTATAAGTGGCGGTCATGTGAGGGTTGGTTTTGAAGATAATATCTATTTAGAAAAGGGTGTCTTGGCAGAATCTAACGGAGTTTTAGTTGCTAAAATAGTAAGAATTGCCAAAGAATTAGGCAGACAAATAGCTACACCAGCAGAAACAAGAACTATATTAGGATTATAAGGGGGATAAAAAATGATAAAAGGATGTCCATTTGGAACACATAGAGTAATAGAACCCATGGGAACTATGCCACAGGCTGCATTAAAAATCGATAACACAATGACGATTAAAAATAACGAGTTATTATTGGATGTAATGACATTAAATATTGATTCAGCATCATTTACACAAATAAAAGAAGTATGCAATAAAAACATAGATAAGATGACTGTTATGATCAATGAGATCGTAGGAGATAGAGGGAAGATGCAAAATCCAGTAACTGGATCTGGAGGAATGTTGATCGGTGCTGTTAAAGAAATCGGATCTAATTTTCCTGATAAATCTTTAAAAGTAGGAGATAAATTAGCTACCTTAGTTTCATTGTCCCTTACACCATTAAAAATTGATAAAATTAAAAATATAAATCTATCCAACGATCAAGTTGATATAGATGGTCAGGCTATCCTTTTTGAAACTGGTCTCTATTCTGTGTTACCTACAGATATCCCAGAAAAATTAGCTTTAGCTGCATTAGATGTAGCCGGTGCTCCTGCTCAAGTAAAAAGATTAGTTAAAGAAGGCGACACTGTTTGTATTATTGGCGGCGGTGGAAAATCTGGTGTTTTATGTGCTTATCAAGCTATGGTAAATGCTGGAGATTCTGGTAAAGTTATTGTAATTGAATACAGCAAAGAAAATGCAAAAAGAATATTGGATATGAATTTAGCTCACCATGTAATTATTGCAGACGCAACTAAACCTGTTGAAGTTTATGAAAAAGTGAAAGAGATCACAGGAGAAGGTATGTGTGATGTAGTTATCAATAATGTAAATGTTGCTAATACAGAGATGTCATCTATCCTTATTACAAAGGACGATGGAGTAGTTTATTTCTTCTCTATGGCAACATCTTTTACAAAAGCAGCTTTAGGAGCTGAAGGTGTAGGAAAAGACGTACAAATGATCGTAGGAAATGGATATGCTAAGGGGCATGCTGACCTTACATTAGGGATCATACGTGAATCTAAAACTATCAGAAACTTATTTGAAAAATTATATGTATAGAAAATAAAAAAAAGGAGGGGGCAACAAAATTATGATAAATTTAAACTACGAGAGAAGAAGAAAAGAATTATTTCCAAATGTAAGTGATGAAGAATGGAATAACTGGCACTGGCAAGTAAAAAATAGAATTGAAACTTTAGAAGATTTAAAAAAATATTTTGATCTAACACCAGAAGAGGAGGAGGGAGTAAAAACAGCTAACTCTATCCTTAGAATGGGAATCACTCCATATTATTTAACATTAATCGATCCAACAAATCCAAAGTGTCCAGTGAGACAACAGGCAATTCCTACAGCTGCTGAAGTTCATAAATCAGATGCTGATTTAGACGACCCTCTACATGAAGATGAGGATTCACCAGTTCCAGGACTTACTCATAGATATCCAGACAGAGTACTATTATTAGTTACAGATATGTGTTCTATGTATTGTAGACACTGCACTAGAAGAAGATTTGCAGGCCAAACAGATGCTGCCTTGGGAATGGGAAAAATTGATGCAGCTATCGATTATATCGCTAAAACTCCTGTAATCAGAGATGTATTACTCTCTGGAGGAGATGCTCTACTTATCTCAGATGAAAAATTAGAGTATATCATCAAAAAATTAAGAGAAATACCTCATGTACAGATCGTAAGAATAGGATCTAGAACTCCAGTTGTAATGCCTCAAAGGATTACTCCTAAGTTAGTAAATATGTTAAAAAAATACCATCCAATTTGGTTAAATACTCATTTTAATCATTCAGATGAGATCACATCTGCTTCTAAAGCTGCATGTGAACTGATGGCTGATGCTGGAATTCCTTTAGGAAATCAATCTGTTTTACTTAGAGGAATAAATGACTGTACTCATATTATGAAAGAGTTAGTGCAGAACCTAGTAGCTATAAGAGTAAGACCTTACTATATATATCAATGTGACCTATCGGTAGGATTAGAACATTTTAGAACTCCTGTATCTAAAGGAATCGAGATCATAGAAGGACTTCGTGGACATACATCCGGATATGCAATCCCAACATTTGTTGTAGATGCTCCTGGTGGCGGAGGGAAGATTCCAGTCATGCCTCAATATATTATCTCTCAAAGTCCAAAAAGAGTTGTTCTTAGAAACTTTGAAGGTGTTATTACAACATATACAGAGCCAAAACCATATGAAGATAAATGTAACTGCAAACACTGTCAAGAGGAAAGACAACATATAGGAATAGCTAAACTTTTAGATGGTAAACAATTAGCTATTGAACCTAAGGTCCTAGCTAGACATATTAGAAATGAACACTAAAAAGATAATCACTTCCCTTTTCCCCTATAATAGTGTGTCTATTATTGGAATGGAAAAAAATTCAGGGAAAACTACAACTTTAAATTATATATTACAAAATTTAAAAGGCACTAAAGTTATTGGTCTCACATCTATTGGACGTGATGGTGAAGATTATGACAGAGTAACTAACACACATAAACCTAGAATCTATGTGGAGAAGGGAAGTCTAGTTGCTACAGCTAAAAATTTACTCTGTAAATGTGATATAACCAAGGAAATCTTAGCTGCTACAGGGATCTCTACCCCTATGGGTGAAATAATAATTATGAGAGCATTAAGCAACGGATTTGTAGATGTGGCTGGCCCTTCCTACAATTCTGCTCTTATAAAAGTTAGAGATCTTATGTTAGATTTTGGATGTGACTTGGTTCTCATCGACGGAGCACTCAGTCGAAAAGGCAGTGCAGGAAATTTAGTTTCAGAAGCCACTATACTAGCTACTGGAGCTAGTTTTTCACCTGATTTGATAAAGGTGATAGAAGAAAGTAGTCATAACGTAAAGATGTTACAATTACCAAGATGTTCTGATAAAATAGCAGATTTAACTAGACAAATATTAAAAATCGGAAGGATTGGATTTATAGATACCCAATCAAATATAGAGGTCTTAGACCTCCCTACTTCCCTTAATTTTCACAGGGAGATCGTTGATGCAGCCAAACCTGACCATAAATATTTAGTTTTAGGAGGTGCTGTATCCAAAGGATTGATAGAATCTATTGTACAAAATAGAGAGTTGTTTAAAAGTTTTACGATCGTTATAGAAGATGGGACAAAAATTTTTATAGATTCTAATTTGTATCATAAATTATCTATGATACCGGTCAAATTAGAGGTATTAGACACTATTAATCTTCTATGCTTGACCTGTAATCCTACATCCCCTTATGGATATTCATTTGAGAGTGAAAAATTTTGTAAACTATTAAAAACATCTGTAGATATAGATGTTGTAGATGTTGTAGGAGGAGAACTATGAGATACCTTAATCTTAAAAATAGAGAAAAAATTGGATTAGAATACCTCACAAATAATCTGACTACAATATCTCCATATGGTAACCAAAAGAAAAAAAATATTGTTCCCATAGAGAGTCCTGAGACTTTAGAAGAAATTTTTGATCATTTGGAATTTTTTATAAAGAAATGCCAACAGAATAAAAATGAGATCCAAAAGATAGAACTTTTCCTTATGAAGTTAAAAGACATTTCTAATATTGTCTTAAATCTTCAAAAGGGAAAAAATTTAGATGAGGTTGAATTATTTGAACTAAAGATAAATGCCATGATTTTTATGGAAATTAGAAGTATTTCAAATAATATATTTTTAAAAGAGTTTCATCTAGTTGATCTCACTCATATTATAGATATTTTAGATCCAGGATCAAAAAAAATACCTACCTTCCATATTTATAATGAATACTCTGAAAAATTAAAAGAGATCAGGCATAAAAAAGCAAAAATTGAAAAATTAATCTTTTCAACTATAGATAATAAACTACAGATAAAACTAAAGGAAGAAAGAAGAGGGATAGTTGTTTTAGAAAATTGTGAAGAATCCAAAGTCAAGATGGATATAAGCAAACGATTGATCTCCTACACCTCTGATATTCTTATAGACATCAATAAAATTAAAAACATTGACTTCACCTTGGCTAAAGCAAAGCTTGCTATAAAATATGGTGCCAATAGGCCTAAAATAGGTGAACACATCGAATTTATCGGGATGTTTAATCCAGAAATTTTAGAAACTTTAAAAATTAAAAACCAAGAATTTCAAAAATTAGATATCCTATTAAAAAATGGAAATACTATCTTAACAGGAGCCAACATGGGAGGAAAAAGTGTTATCTTAAAAACTCTTACTCTCAATCTCATTTTGGCTCAAATGGGGTTTTATGTTTTTTCAGATTATGCAACTATTCCTATATTAAAGTTTATACAATTTTTATCCGATGATATTCAAGATGTTTCCAAAGGGCTAAGTAGTTTTGGGGCTGAAATAATGAAATTAAAGGAGATTACAGGCTGTCTTAAAACTTATGATAAGGGATTTATTGCACTAGATGAATTTGCTAGGGGTACCAATCCCAGTGAAGGTAAAAAATTTGTAAAAGGATTATCCAATTATATAAAAAACTTTGATAGTTTTTCAATCATGGCAACTCACTATGATGGTATAGTCGATAATTCGACTCCTCATTATCAAGTTGTTGGATTAAAAAATATAGATTTTGATAGCTTAAAAAGAAAGATTGATCTAAACAATCAAAATTCTATTCCTCTAATCCAGAAACATATGGACTATTCCATAGAAAAAATTCATTCTAACTTAGAGGTTCCAAAGGATGCACTCAATGTAGCAACTTTAATAGGAATCGATGAGGATTTAAAAGATATAATTAAAAATTTATACTAACTCTTTCCTTTACTGACCCTCTCCTCCTAGTTTCTCCCTCTCAGGGAGAAACAAAGAAAATATTATATAAGCCTTTCTCCCTATTGAGGGATAGAGTGCCGATAGGCGAGAGAGGGTATAAAAAGAAAAAGTCATGGAGGTAAAATAATATGCAAAATTCAAAATTACACTTAGATTGGGATGTAGTGGCAGACGCTAGAAAATCAGCTAAAAATATTGCCATAGATGTACAAACTTATATAGATGACCATTCTACTGTATCGGTAGAAAGAACAATTTGTCGTTTACTTGGTATAGACGGTATAGATAAATTTGAAGTTCCACTGCCAAATATCGTAGTAGAACATATTGAAAAAGAAGGAAACATTACTTTAGGAGTTTCACACTATATTGGAAATGCCATGGTAGAAACAGATCTTTCTCCTCAAGAGATTGCTGAAAAAGTATCTCTTGGAGAGCTAAACCTAGGGAAGATATCTACTCATGATGTATTTGAAATAAAATTAGCTATCGATAAGATTGCTCGTGAGAATACAGATAAGATTGCAAATAACAGAAAGGACAGAGAATCTTATTTAGAAAGATTTGGAGATAAAACTGGGCCCCTTCTTTACCTTATTGTAGCCACTGGAAATATCTATGAGGATATAACTCAAGCTGTAGCAGCTGCTAAACAAGGGGCAGATATTATTGCAGTTATCAGAAGTACAGGTCAAAGTTTATTGGACTATGTTCCTTTTGGAGCTACTACAGAAGGATTTGGTGGAACTTTAGCTACCCAGGAAAACTTTAGAATAATGAGAAAAGCATTGGATGAAGTAGGAGAGGAATTAGGAAGATATATCAGACTGTGTAATTACTGCTCTGGCCTATGTATGCCTGAAATAGCCGCTATGGGAGCATTTGAAAGATTGGATGTAATGTTAAATGACGCTCTTTATGGAATCCTATTCAGAGATATCAATATGAAGAGAACATTTGTAGATCAATATTTTTCTAGAATTATCAATGGATTCGCAGGGGTAATTATCAATACCGGAGAGGATAACTACCTTACTACAGCAGATGCTATAGA
>NBMF01000047.1 GCA_002084825.1 Fusobacteriia bacterium 4572_74 | reverse complement strand
TACTTAAATTTAAAAAACAACTAACTTTTCTTCATTTTTGATTATTACTTCGAATAATAATCTTTTTTTATACCCATTCGTAATAATATAATTCCTTAGTATAAGATAAATAATTTTTTATGGGGTTTAAAATGTTCAAAAATATCTGTTAATTTCATTTTTCCTCCTCAATTATAATAAAGCAAAAATATAAAAAATTTCAGATTCACTTTATTATTACACTGTAAATTTTAAAGGTTAATTCCAATTAGAAAATTTATACCCTCTCACTATATTAATTATATCCCTATAAATTGAAGCCGCTGCAGGAAGTGTCCCTGAGGCTCCTCCTATAACTGTTAAATCTCCTAATGTATCAGAAGTGTATTTAACAGCTTTATTCTTTCCTTCTACACCATATGAAGGATGATCACTCTTTATTCTTTCGGGTTTGACCGTCATTATATGTTTTCCATCTTTAACTTGAGTCTTCCCTATTAGTTTATATTTTTCTCCATTTTCCATTGCAGCTATAATATCTTCAACATTTAAATTAGTTATTCCTTCCACTGCAATATCTTCCATTTTTTTCTCCTTTCCCATAAGAACATTGGTTAAAATAAGTAGTTTTGAAGCAGTATCCCATCCATTTACATCTAAACTTGGATCAGTTTCTGCTATCCCTAATTTTTGAGCTTTCTCCAGTGCTTCCGGGTATTCAACTTTAGACTCTACCATCTCCCTTAATATAAAATTAGTACTTCCATTTAAAATTCCTTCAATTGATAATATTTCAGCACCTGCCATATCTATAAGCCCGGCATTTATTGACGTTAATACTCCTCCAGTAGTACATCCTATCCCTAGTTGTACATCATTTTTGGATGCCAGAGTATTTAATTCATTATAAGCTAATAATATCGGTCCTTTATTTCCTGTAACCACATGAATTCCTTTTTTTAATACTCTCCTCATATAAGTTATTGCAAGTTCTCCCGTGTCTTTATTTGTAGGCGTTAGTTCCACAAGGATTATCTATATCCAATTTCCCCATAAGGTATTCAAAATTAATCTCTTGTTTCCCGCCGTGTGGATATTCGGATATTTTATTGTTTAACTCTAAAAAATTTGCAACCTCTAAACAATTAATTCCTTTATCATCATAAATTCCACCCTTGGAACCTAATACGTAATTTATTGTTAATTCTCTATTTACAGGATTTTTATTTTTTTCTCCCACTAATTTTAAAAATGATTTTCCAACTCCTCCACATCCTATAAGTGCTACCCTCATATCCCACCTCAATTTTTATTGTATTTCATAATACTTATAGTATATAGCAAGACCTCTTCTATGTTAACCTTATTTTAGAAAAATTTAAGATTTAAAATTTATATATTTAGGTTTAAGATTGATAAATAAGGGGTTGAAAAAGATAAAGTATTTATTTCCTAATTTCACTTTATATTACATCTACAACAAAATAAAAGCTACAATTTAGGCAAAAATTCCAAATTATGCTCCTTATTAAACTTTATAATAGTTTTAAGCACAAATAGCTTCATCAGAATTGACTTTTAAATTTACTTCATCCCCCTTAAAACCAAAATACTAAAAAAAACACTCCACTCCATTTTCTAGCCTAAAAAAACAATACCAAAGTATTTTTTTTTAGATTTTTCTTTACATCTCTAAAAAACCATGTTATTATCTAAAAAAAATTATTAAGCGAGGAAGATTGTTATGAGAAATTTTGAATTCAGACAATTAAATATGATGATGATGCTTTGGAAGGGTTTATAACTTAAATTATTTAATTTAAGGGCAGACTCATGTAATTAATTACATGAGTCTGCCAAACATCTTTCAAGCAATTACGAAAGCCTGTGGTAGACGCCGCAGGCTTTTTTTTATTAAAAATTTTAAAAGGAGATGAAATTATGATTCAAATAAAAAACATCAAAAAAACTTACACCAGTAATAGGATGTAGAAAGAAAAAGGCCACAGAAAATAATGTACTAAGAGTAGGAGCATCACCATCACCCCATGCTGAAATTTTAAATCTGATAAAAGATGATCTAGCCAAAGATGGAATCCAGCTTTAGATGCCGGAATTAATCCTGTAAAAGATGCTATATTGAGAGAGGGAAAAGACTCACCTTACGCAAATATTGTAGCAATTAAAACAGAAAATAAAGAAAATAAAAAAATAGAAGTACTTATGAAAGCTCTTCATAACGAAAAAGTAAAAAACTTTATCATCAATAAATATAAAGGTATTATAGCACCAACATTCTAGGAGATAGATCAAAAAGAGGCTAACCCTTTTGGGCTAGCCTCTTTTTGATCTATCATATATTTATATAATTTTTATTATTTAAGAGTGATTACTTTTAACGTATTTGTAGTTCCTGGCTTATATAACTCTTCCCCACAAGATAATACTACTACATCTCCTGCTACAGCTTCTACATATCTCTTAGATACGATTTGTGCAAATTCTGTAAATGCTTCGATAGTCTTTACATTGTCATCAATTGCTGTATCTGTATTCATCACTGGATAAACACCCTTAGTCAACATAAGTTGATTAGCTGTAGTTTCATTGTTTGTAAGTGCTACAATATATGCTGATGGGAAGTATTTTCTTAAGTTTCTAGCTGCTCTTCCAGTTTCAGTAGCTACGAAAATTAATTTAGCATTTAACGTTTCTGCTACTTCCACAGTTCCTTTAGAAACAGCTTCTGTTATAGTCATATCTCCTCTAAAATCATGATGAACATATCCCATTACTGAATCTGTCTTTCTACAAATTTGTGCCATTGTAGACACAGCTTCTACTGGATATTTACCCTTAGCAGTTTCTCCTGAAAGCATTACTGCATCTGTTCCGTCTAAGATTGCATTGGCTACGTCCCCTGCTTCTGCTCTAGTTGGTCTTGGGTTTTGGATCATTGAATCTAACATTTGAGTAGCTGTAATCACCATTTTTCCAGCTTCATTACATTTATCTATCATCATTTTTTGTGCAAACGGTACTTCTTCTACAGGTATCTCTACTCCTAGATCTCCTCTAGCTACCATAATTGCATTAGATAGTTCTAAGATCTCATCAAAGTTATCTAGACCCTCTTGGTTTTCTATCTTAGAGATGATTTGAATATTTTCCCCACCATTATCATCTAAAACTTTTCTTACTGCTCTTACATCATCAGCTTTTCTGATAAATGAAGCTGCTACAAAGTCTACCCCTTGTTCGCAACCAAATTTAAGGTCATTGATATCTTTTTCTGATAATGCTGGTAAGTTTACAGATACACCTGGTAAGTTTACCCCTTTATTTTCTCCTAATGCACCAGTATTATTTACAGTACAAATCACCTTATTACCAGTAACCTCTTTAACTGTAAGTCCTACTAAACCATCATCTAATAAGATTATGTTTCCAGCTTTTAGATCTTCTGTTAATCCTTTATATGTAACTGCTACTATACTCTTATTCCCAATGATAGTTTCATCTGTTGTAATTGTAAATTCTTGTCCGGCTTCTAAAATTACGTCATCTCCACCCTCTAATTTTATAGTTCTGATCTCAGGTCCCTTTGTATCTAAAAGAATAGCTACTTTAGTCCCAGTTTCCTTTATTACCTCTCTCATTGTATCTATTCTACCACCATGTTCAACATAGTTTCCATGAGAAAAATTTAATCTCATTACATTCATTCCAGCTTTTGATAGACCAGTTAACATTTCCTTTGATTCTGATTTTGGACCTATGGTACATACTATTTTCGTTTTTTTCATTTCTTTCCTCCTGAATTTGTAAAAATTATTATAAATGAGCTTCTGCTCAGCATTATATTATTTAGTTAAAATATGAGCTAATTCAATATCTTTTCTTTTTTGAGTATCATCTACTATTCCATTCCATGCATAGTCAATGAATTTTGTAGTTATCTTATTACTCTCAGAACAAATCATCATTCCACTTTCTTCTGACATAAGTTCTTTTACAGCTCTAGCTCCCATTTTTGTTGCTAATACTCTATCAAATGCAGATGGTGATCCCCCTCTTTGAATATGTCCCAACACAGTTATTCTCAGCTCTGTATCTACAATTTTCTTTAATTCCTTTCCGATTTCATAGGCAGATCCCACGCCTTCAGAGAAATCTCCTGCATCTCTTCCCATTACTTCCACTAAATAAGTTCTTTCATGAGAAGTTGCAGTATCTCTCAACCTAACCATAGCTTCTATAATTATATTTAAAGTTGTATCATATCCAATGGTAAAATCTGTTCCGATTATATCGTTGTCTATTGTCCCTGGAATTCCAATAACCCTTATTCCATGTTCCTTGTATAAAAGATCCGCTCCATGAAATGATCCGTCTCCACCAATAACAATAAGTCCCTCTATCTCATGATCCTTTAAATTGTCCGCAGCGATTTTTCTTACTTCTGGATCTTTAAATTCAGGCAGTCTGGCGCTCAAAAGCATCGTTCCTCCCCTATCTATAATTCCACTTACATCAGAACTAGTCATCTTAAAGATATCATTGTCTATCATACCTTTATAACCTCTTCTTACTCCAAACACTTCTATTCCGTGGTAAAATGCAAACTTTGCAGCCGATCTAATGGCAGCATTCATTCCTGGTGCATCTCCTCCACTTGTTAATATGGCTATTCTTTTCATACCCAAACACCCCTTCAAATATAACTTTTATATTTATTTTATGATAATTTTATAATTATTCAAGAGGTTTTTTATCTATACCCCTTGATTCACTTCACCCATTTTCCTAAACTTTTCATATCTGAGATCTTTTAATTCCATAACAGAAAGATCTTTTAATTCTACATAAGCTTCCAATACTTTTGTTTTTAAATTTTTAGCCATAACTTCATAATCTCTATGAGCTCCCCCTAAAGGTTCTTCTATAATATCATCTACTACCCCTAATTCTCTTAACTGGTTAGCTGATATTTTAAGATCATTTGCTACTTGTGGTGCTCTAGATGCATCTTTATATAAAATTGCTGCACATCCTTCTGGTGATATTACAGAATATACACTGTTTTCAAGTATAAATACTCTATCTGCAACTCCTAATGCTAAGGCACCTCCAGATCCACCCTCTCCAATAACAACTGCTATAATTGGAGTTGATAAACCAGCCATTTCCATAAGATTTCTAGCAATTGCTTCCCCTTGTCCATGCTTTTCTGCATCTATCCCTGGGTATGCTCCGGCTGTATCTATCAGTGTTAAAACTGGCAACTTAAATCTTTCTGCTAATTTCATAAGACGAAGAGCTTTTCTATATCCCTCTGGATTTGCCATCCCAAAATTTCTATATATATTAGACTCCATATCTCTACCTTTTTGATGTCCAATTATTACAAATCTTTTTCCATCTATCTTTCCAATCCCTCCTACAATAGCCGGATCTTCCTTAAACAATCTATCCCCATGCAATTCTTCAAAATCTTCTACAATATGCTCTATATAATCTAAAGTATATGGTCTCTTTGGATGTCTAGCTACCGATACTCTTTCCCATGAACTCAAATTTTTATAAGTTTCTACTAACATCATTTTTTTTTCTACCTCTAATTTCTCTATCTCAATAGACAAATCTATCTCTTTTTCTTTAGAAAATTCTTTTAGTTCACTTATTTTTTTTTCTATATCTTTTAATTTTTTCTCAATCTTGGACGAATTCACTCAATTGAAATCCTTCAGGTAATTTTTGTTTTATTGTCTGTTCTATAACTCTAGGCCCTGCAAATCCTATAAGAGCTTTTGGCTCACTGATAATTACATCTCCTAACATGGCAAATGATGCCGTTACTCCTCCAGTAGTTGGATCTACTGGAATAGATATAAATGGTATTCCATTTTCACGAAGTCTGTCTAGAGCAGCAGAAGTTTTTACCATTTGCATAAGTGATAAGATTCCCTCATGCATCCTAGCTCCTCCAGAAGTTGCTACCACTATTACAGGTATCTTTCTTTCGATACCCCTCTCAATTGCACGAGTTATCTTCTCTCCTACAACTGTTCCCATACTTCCACCTAAAAAAGAAAAATCCATGGCAGCTATACTAACTTCCATACCAAACATCTTTCCAACTCCAGAGATAACCCCTTCTTTTAATTTAGTTTTTATTTTTGCACTTTCTATTTTTTTTGCATAATCAGGAAATTTAAGGGGATCTTTTGTAGATAAATCTACATCGAACTCCTCAAAAGTATCCTTATCTATCAATAATTCAATCCTTTGCTTTCCACTCATCTTAAAGTAACTATCACAATTTGGACATTTCATCTCATTTTTTTTAATATCTCTTTTATATATTATTTCATTACATCCTGGACACTTAACCCATAACCCTGATCCTGTTATATTCGGTTCCACCTTTTTTGATTCTACTTTTTTTTCTACCTTCTTTTTTTCAATCTTCAATGTAGCGTATTTTTTTTTATTAATAGAGAAAATACCCATTAACTTCACTCCTCCTAGTTAGTAAAACTAAATACAAGACTCTTACGCCTATTATAAATTCTACTAGATTTTATATATTATTGCAATCTTCCCATTGCGTCATTATTGTTATTTTACCATATAATCTTGTTTAATTTTTACTCAAAACAAAAAAAGTATCTTTTTTGTGAAATCAAGTTATTTTTTTAACTTATTTTTTCTTTCACCCTTTAAGAAAAAAATAAATACACAATATAATTACAACTGTTATTATACACTATATTACGCTTTTTTTATATCTCTATATTTTTGCCTTTATATCATTAGAAAGATTGATATTGACATTTGCAGGCTAGGATTATATACTTTATTAAAAATAAATTCTCAGGAGGCTTTTATGAAAAATAAATTAAAGATGCTTTTTCTCTCTGGATTAATACTATCTTTAGGAGGATGTACAAATATTCAAGATAGATTCACGGGTACTCCTACATACACCGAGATAGAAAAAACTAATTTTAATGTACAGGAAGAAATACAATTATTTGCTATGGGTAATTATAAGGTGAATGAAAGTGGCACTGCTGTAGCTAAAATGAAAGCGGAAGAACAGGCAGAAATATATTTGAAGAAACAAATTTTTAACGAAACTACAAATATATTAAATTCATTTTTTAATGAGATTCACACTAAAAATATCGTAATCTCTAAAAACACCATTGAGGATCTAGCTAATCTTGTCTCATCAGAGCTTATAAAAGATGCTGTTACGACAAATTCTTGGAATAATGAAGGAGAGGAATTTATTGTTTTAGCTATAGATAAAAATAGCATTCCTAAGAAAGTGAAGGGAGTCTTTGTTACCCACCTTCAAGCTATTATTGATGATCTAGATGGGGCTATCAATAAAATTTCTAATGAATATATGGAGATTGCTAACCCTCCTGTTATAGTTGTAGCAAAAGAAACTTCTCAAGTTGAAAAAACTGAAGCTGAAATTATAGATAAAACTGAAAATACAGAAAATTTAAAATCTATAGATGATTCAAGTTCAGAAAAAAATGCTGAACCAGAAGTATTTCTAGATGACTTTTAGTATATATAAACAAAAGTACAACTAAAAATTAAAATTTAAAAGAGGCTGTCCCAAAATGGTCAAGCCTCTTTTTTAGTATTCATTGATGGCTAAGTTCTAGTTACTAGTTCTCTTTCTAATATTTATCACTATGAACTTTTACACTCTGGACTATCCCTAGCATCATAAAGGTAAATATATATGAACTGCCACCATAACTCATTAAGAGAAGAGGTAAACCCGTTACTGGCATAATACCTATTATCATTCCTAAATTTACTGTGGTATGGAAAAATATAATAGCAGCTACTCCATAGCAGATTAATCTGCCATATTCATCGTTAGATTTATTTCCTATTCGAACTATATTATAGATAAGGGCAAAATATAAGGCCAGTAATATAAGCCCTCCTACAAACCCTGTTTCTTCTAAATAAACAGCACCTATAAAGTCTGTGTGGGATTCCGGTAAAAATTTAAGTTTACTCTGAGTCCCTTGAAACAATCCTTTCCCAAATAGCCCCCCTGACCCTACTGCTATCATAGACTGAGTTACATTCCATCCACTTCCCAAAATATCACTTTCAGGGTTTAAAAATGTTAAAATCCTTGTCTGCTGATATTCTTTTAAAAGAAAAAAATAAGCGAATGGAACAAAAGCTACCAGACTTCCAAGCATTATAACTATTGTTTTAGTATCTATTCCATGAATAAATATTAATACTCCAAATATTGCTATCAGTGTAAGAGATGTCCCTAAATCAGGCTGTTTTAATATCAATATGAATACAGGTAAAATATGAATTCCAGCCTTAATCACATCTTTTAGACCTGAAAAACTATTTTTATAATTATTCACCAAGAGAGCTGAAAAAGTTAATACCATAAAAATCTTTGAAAATTCTGAAGGTTGTAAATTCATAAATCCCAAATCTATCCATCTTTTAGCACCTAATTTACTTACTCCAAATGCAAAAACAGCCAACAAAGAAACAATATTTATTCCGTAGATCAGTCTAGAATATCGTCTATATAGTTTAAAATCTATCATAGAAAATAGAAAATATACTACTATTCCCAAAAAGAACCAAATCAGATCTTTCTTTAAATAAGAAGTCGTTTTGGTGTAAGTCGCGCTATATATTGAAAATGCACTAATCACAGCTATCAACATCGCATTCAATAAAATTCTATAACTCATTTTTTTTATTTTTTTTATTAAAACTCTTACATCTCTATTATTTTTCATTTTTTCCACCTATTTATTATCATCACTATTATTTCCCTGTATGACCAAAACCGCCTGAAGATCTTTCACTTTTTTCCACTCTATCTGTTTTTATAAATTCCATCTTATAAACCTTTTGAAGAACAAGCTGTCCAATTCTTTCCATAGGATTTATAGTATATTCCTCTAAACTCAAATTAATTAAAATTATCCCTACTTCTCCCCTATAATCAGAGTCTATAGTCCCAGGGGAATTCACCAAGGTGATTCCATGTTTTATAGCCAGTCCACTTCTGGGTCTTACCTGAACCTCATACCCAAATGGTATCTCCATAATTATTCCTGTAGGAATTAATTTTCTCTCTAAACTTTTTAAAGTTATAGATTTTTCAATATGAGCACACACATCCATTCCAGCTGCACCATCTGTCATATATTTTGGAAGTGTTACCCCTTCCTCCGTTATTATCTTGACTTCTACTTTTTTCATATTTTTTTTCTCCTTTTGCCACGAATCATATTAATTTTTGCAGATGTTAAATATTATTTGAAATTACAATATCAGCATTCCTGTATTCTGAATCCACTGAGATTTACAGAGTTTTCCTTTGAGTTCTCTGTGTCTCTGCGTTGTATCTTTTGACCTTAATTTTGAATTTTCAATTATTTTATACATCTCCTAAGATAGTATATGAATAATATTCTTCTGAAAAAACTTTATTTGCCACCTTTTTTATATCTTCACAACTTATCTTTTCTATCTCTTCTATAGTTTCTTCAATTGTTTTTATACGTCCGTAAGTTAGGTATGAATTGGCTAATCTGCTCATCCTAGCCCTACTGTTTTCTAAACCAAAGGTCAATGAACTTAAAAATTGGTTCTTTGATCTTTCCAATTCTTTTTCAGTCACACTATTTTTCTTTATCTCCTCAAATTCTTCCAGAACTATCTTAATTACTTCATTATAATCTTTGGGTGTTGTCCCTGCATAAATGGTAAATAACCCACCCTCTCTAAAGTTTGACATATAACTATATATTGAATAAACCAATCCACGATCTTCTCTTATTTTTTGAAATAACCTAGAACTCATATTTCCAGCTAATATATTAGAAATTATAGAATATTTATATCTGTCCTCATCTAGGTAGGAGATTCCTTTTGTGTTTATGCATAGGTGGACCTGACTCATCTCTTTTTTTAAAACTTTTTTTCCAGAGTTTATTTTCATAGAAAATTCTTTCGAAGTTTGAGTTTCTTTTTTTTCTATAATGCCCATAGTATTCTCTAACATTTCCATAACTTTATCTATATCCATATTTCCAGCTAAAGATATAACCATATTTTCTGGTGTATATCTTCTATTGAAATAATTAACTAAAATTTCTCTGCTAATCCCGTTTACACTTTCAATGCTTCCTAAAACTATATTGGACTGGTCTCCAGATATAGCAAAGGTAGAATTTATATCATGTACCTTTTCCTCTGGGATATCCCCATACATATTTATTTCTTCAATTACAACCTTTTTTTCTTTTTCTAAGTTTTCATCTGAAAAAGTAGAGTTTAAAAACATATCTGATAAGATATCTATTCCAACTTCTAATCTAGAAGATAACAGCTGTATATAGTAAGCTGTTATTTCCTTTCCAGTATACGCATTTATATTCCCACCTACGTCATCTATCTGTTCAGAGAGCTCTTTGGCTGTCCTTCTTTTAGTACCCTTAAACATCATATGTTCTAAAAGATGAGATACACCATATTCATCTTCTCTTTCATATTTTGATCCAGTTCCTACAAAAATTCCTATAGTTACTGATTGTATCCCGTCCATCTTATCAAAAAAAACAGGAATCCCATTTTTTAATTTTTTTTCTATTATCATAAATTAATTCTCCTTTTTTTACCCTTTTACTATTTTTTCTTATGGTTGCTAACTCTACTCCTCCCAACTCATCCTTCTTATGGTTGCTCTTTCGTAAAGAGTAACCAACGTAATCCTTCGAAGCTATTACTATAGTTTACCCTTTGAGAAAGGGCAAACTATAAAAAGGAATGGGTTAAGAAGAAAAATTAAAGAAGTGCATTAATATTCTGCCTTATTCATAGCTATCATTCCTACTCCTAAAAAAATAAGGTTAGGTATCCATGCCCCGATAAGCGGCGATAGGATTCCTCCCATAGCTACAGCTTCAAAACTAGCTTGAATAATATAATAACCATAACCAAAAGCAATACTGAGAGCTATATTTATAGCTGATGAGCCTCTTACATATCTGCTCCCAAGAGCCAACCCCAATATTCCTATAATAACACAGGCAAATGGATAAGCTATCCTCTTGTGGAATTCTACATCAAATTCTTTGGATTCTCCTCCAGTTTTACGAAGAAGTTCCCCTACCTTTCTTAGCTCTACTAGATTTAATTCATTTTTTCTATATTTAGGAGTCAAAAATAATTTTGGAGCATCTTTTAATTCTGAGTTTCTATAAACCTTATGATAGACTACTTTTTTTTCATCTATCTTATTTTCATTGGCTCCATCTAATTCCCATTTCCCGTCAGTAGTATATCTTGCTGACTTAGCCGTGATTATAGATTTTATGGCATCAAAATTTTTATTTAAAATTACAATTTCTACCCCTCTGGCCATATTTGTCTCTCTATTTATATAGTCAAAATGATAGATATAATCTCCATTTCCCCTAAGGTATACATCATTTTTTTCTACAGGGATCTGATCATCACCTATTTGATTTTTTCTTTTTAACTCTCTGGCTACCTTTAACCCCTTCGGCTGTAAGGAATTACTCATATAAAAAATTCCTCCTGCCATGATAAATGTGGCAATTATAGGTAGGAGAACTATCCTTCTAAAACTGATCCCAGAAGTTTTTAGAGCTATCACCTCTAAACTGCTGGCCATCTTATTTATTGTTATCAATCCCCCTAATAGTGCTGCCAGAGGGGATACCTGTACCAAGATCCCGGGAATCAACGCTGCCATATACTTGGCTCCTTCTATAGTTGTCAACCTCCCGGAAGTAACATATCTTATCACTTTAAAAATTTGAGATAGAACAAAAATCCCTATAAAAGCAAAGAGGGATAATAGAACGGACTTTATAAATTTAACTACTATATATCTATCTATTTTTTTCATCTATCCCCTCCTTGCCTTTTTAATATACATAATTCCTGTGAGTCCTGCCAGAAGCAGGTTAGGAGACCATATAGCTATTATCGGATTGACAATTCCTTTACTAGATAACACTACCCCTACATTGAATAGTGTTATATATATAAATATCACTGCCATACTCAGTCCATAGCTGACACTTTTCCCACTTCTATGGTGTCCTAAAGAAAATAACACCCCTAAAATACCTAAAAATACTGCCGAGAATGGAGAAGCCAATTTTTTCTGCAACTCTATCCTATATGGTAAGATATCTTCAAGTGAGCTCTTGTTCTTTTTTAATTTTCTTATATTTTTTAGGAGCATCATAACAGACATTGTATCTATTTTCTTTATCTCTACATCAAAATCAGAGAGAAATGAAGTCAATGGATGAACTTGACTCTTAAAACTTCCCCTTAATTTTTCCTTACCTTCTTTATCTAACTGATAAAAAGTAGCATCTTCTAAAGTCATAGCACCATCTTTCCAAATAGTTCTATCTGCTAACATTACACTAGGATAACTATTTTTCTCACTTTTTTGGAAAATAACAACATTCTTTGCTTGATTTGTTTTAGGATCTAGCATATCTATGTAGATACTATATTCTCCTACATTTTCTAAAAATGTCTTCTCGGTCAATTGAAATGACGGTGTTTCGGTAGCAATTTTTGCCCCTAATATCTCAACTCTTACAAAAGATTCAGGTATTATTTTTTCCTGCAAAAAAATAGTAAGAACAAATATTCCTACTGACATAAAAAATGGTACTTTTAATATTTTATTCAGACTCATACCTATAGATACCATAGCCACACTTTCACTGGTTGAAGTCAGCTTGTTGTAAGTTATCATTACCCCCAGGAAAAATCCCATGGGTATAGTCTGAGATAATATCGGTGGTATATAGTAGGTAAGCAGGTGCAGCATATCTAATGCTGGCACTCTCTTAACTAAGATACTTTCCATCATCTTTACCATCATTTC
>NBMF01000046.1 GCA_002084825.1 Fusobacteriia bacterium 4572_74 | reverse complement strand
TAGGAGGAAACACTAATCCACAGCGTCTATGTTAATTATATATCAAAAAATTAAATAAACTAGAAATAGTGCATATATAGCTCTATTTCATTATACAAGGAGGAGTTATGAAAAAATTAATAGGTTTATTAGCAGTATTGGTGTTAATAGTTAGTGGTTGCGGGAAAGAAAAATCATCCAATGAAAACAGCCTAAAAACCAAGGTAGATGGTGGTGAACTTGTTGTCAGAATATCCCAGGACATGGATTTTTTAGATCCACATAAAGCGGTGGCTGCAGGAACTCATGAGGTTATGTTTAATGTTTTTGAAGGTTTATTAAAGCCAACCCATGATGGGAAATTGGTTCCTGCTGTCGCAGAATCTTTTAAAATATCAAAAGATAACCTAGTATATACTTTTAAATTGAGGGATGGAATAAAATTCCATAACGCTAAAAATGTTGAAATAGAAGATATTATATTTTCATTGACTAGAATTAGTGGTGACTTTCCAGGAAACTTAGTTGTAAAGGATTTGGCTAAAAATATAAAAAATATAAAAAAAATAGATGATAAAACTGTTGCAATAGAATTAAATAAAGTAGACGGAACTATCTTAAGTAAATTCACTACAGCTATCATTCCAAGAGATGTAAAAGATATTGAAAAAACTCCTATTGGAACAGGACCATTTAAATTTGTAGAGTATCTGCCGGGACAAAAACTTGTGATGGAAAAATTTAAAGGCTATTGGATGCCAGGGATTCCAATCGTAGACAAGGTAGAATTTTCGATTATTAAAGATGAACAGAGTGCAATTCTTTCTCTCCAAAGAGGAGAAATTGATCTCTATCCACGTCTAGGATCTACCTATATTCCCACTTTAGAAAATACACACAATATAATTGTAACTCAACAAAATCTTATGCAGATCTTAGCTTTAAATAATAAGGTAAAACCATTTGATGATTTAAAAGTTAGACAAGCTATAGCCTATGCAATGAATCCACAGGAAATCATTGATACATTGGATGCAGGTTTAGGGAAACCTATTGGAACTAATATGAGTCCGGTTATGAAAAATTATTATAATGCTAAAACAGAAGGAATCTATAAACATAATATAAAAAAAGCTAAGAAATTATTGAAAGAAGCTGGATATGAAAATGGATTTGAATTTACCCTAAGTCTTCCTACAAACTATCGTTTTCATGCTGATACAGGAGTTATTGTTTCGGAGCAGCTAAAGAAAGTAGGAATTAAAGCAAATTTAGTTGAGGTAGAATGGGGAACTTGGTTAAAGGATATCTATGCAAGTAGGAAATATGAAGGTACTATTATTGCACTTGATGGCAAAATTGAACCTTACGATATATTGAATCGTTATATCAGTACCAATAATAGAAATTTTATGAACTACAAATCCAAGGAATACGATGCAGTCATGAAAAAAGTTACTCAAACTACAGATGGAAAAACTAAAATAGAGTTATATAAAAAAGCTCAGATGATACTTGCTAAGGATATCCCAGTTGTCCCTTTATTTCGTAAAATAGGAGAGAACATGATTTATTTGATTAAAAAAATTAGCATAATGATTTTCACACTGTTTCTTGTTTCAGTGATATCTTTTTCAGTATTCCAAATAATTCCTGGAGATCCTGTACTTTCAAAATTAGGAATAGAGGCTAGCCAAGAACAAATAGATACACTGAGAATAGAACTTATGTTAGATAAACCATTATCTACACAATATATTTATTGGGTAAAAAACATACTAAAGGGAGATTTAGGAGAATCTATAAGTTTTTCAAGACCAATAAAAAAACTTATAAAGGAAAGAATATTGGTTACATTAAGTTTAGGAATCTATGCTATTTTAATAGCAGTAGTCATAGGGATACCAATTGGGATTTTAAATGCCAAATATAACAATACTAAATTTGGAGTCTACCTCTCTTTTTTCTCTCAAATAGGTCTTGCTATCCCCGAATTTTGGCTAGGGATAATATTTTTAATAATATTTGGAATAATATTTAAATTATTTTCATTGAAATATGTTTCGTTTTCACAAGATCCTATTTCTTATATCAAGATAATAACCCTCCCTGCTTTTGCCCTTGCTGTCTCAAGAATTTCAGTTGTGGCAAGACATATGAAGAATATAACATTGGAAGAACAGGAAAAAGATTATGTAAGAACAGCATACAGCAAAGGAATTATGTATATATCTACCATATCCTTCAAAATGCCCTAGTCCCAATGATTACTATAATTGGGATGCTGACAGCAGGAGTATTAGGCGGAGCCATAATAGTTGAGCAGGTATTTAATCTGCCAGGGATTGGAACTCTTTTAATTAATGCTGTCACCACAAGGGATATACCTTTAGTTCAAGCTATCATAACCTATATAGCTTCAGTAGTAGTAATCATCAATTTTTTAATTGATATATTATACAGAGTTATAGATCCAAGAATATCGATTTAGGAGAATAAAATGAATATAAAAGTCAAAGATCATAACTTGATAATAGGTGGAGGAGTACTTATATTCCTTTTACTTATTATGGGAGTGAGTTTTTTTTACCTGCCTCACTCTGTTACTGAAATAAATACCAAACTAAAACTTTCTCCCCCCAATTTTTTTTATCTTTTAGGTACTGATAATTTCGGAAGAGATATCCTTAGCAGACTCATGAAAGGATCTCAAACGGCGTTTTTAGTAGGTATAATATCTGTAAGTATAGGAAGTAGTATAGGAGTTTTTTTAGGAGCAATCTCTGGATTCTTTGGTGGATGGTTAGATGAGATCATCATGAGGATAATAGATGCCATGATGGCTTTTCCTGGTATTTTATTTGCCCTTATGTTTATCTCTGTATTTGGAGTTGGAATAGAAAATACAATGGTGGCCATTGGAATAATTTCTATACCTACATTTGCTAGGATAACTAGAAGTGGATTTTTACGAGAAAAAGAATTGGAATATATTAAAGCTGCCAGGGTAAGAGGAGCTTCTAATTTTAGAATTATATATCACCACATCTTACCCAATATCCTATCTCCAATAATAGTAGCTGCAACTATGAGTTTTTCAAATGCTATCCTAGCTGAGGCAGCTCTTAGTTATTTGGGCCTTGGAGTTCAGGCTCCTAATCCTAGCTGGGGCAGGATGTTAAGTGAATCACAGATGTATTATATGATAGCTCCGTGGTATACATTAGCCCCGGGAATAATGATTAGTTTAACTGTATTAGCACTTAATATGCTGGGAGATTTTTTAAGAGAATATCAAGAACGATAGGAGAAATAATGACTATTGAAATTAAAAATTTAAATATATATTTTAATGAGAAAACAAAATTGCAGGCTGTCAATAACCTTTCATTTTGTGTAAAAAAAGGTGAAATTATGGGATTAGTAGGAGAATCAGGATGTGGAAAGAGTCTTACATCTCTATCCATTATGAGACTTTTAAGAAAAAATGCAAGTCTTAGTGGTGAGATTAATTTTTTGGGTGAAAATATTTTGAACTTTTCTGAAAAAGAGATGAGTAACCTGAGAGGAAAGGAAATTTCTATGATCTTTCAGGAGCCTTTAACAGCCCTTAATCCTCTCCATAGAGTAGGTAAACAAATAAGTGAAATCTTAAAAATTCATACATTTTTATCTAAAAAAGAAAGAAAAGAAAAAACTTTAGAACTTATGAAAGAGGTAAATTTAAAAGATTTAGAAAATACATATAAAAAATTTCCCCATGAGCTTTCGGGTGGGCAGAGACAGAGAATAGTTATTGCCATAGCTATAGCATGTGAGCCAAAGTTAATAATAGCTGATGAACCCACAACAGCACTGGATGTGAGTACACAGGCTCAAATTATAGATCTATTGAAAAAAATCAATAGAAAAAAAGATAATTCTCTCCTTTTTATATCCCATGATTTAGATTTAGTAGGAGATCTTTGCCATAGAATAGCAATAATGTATGCAGGGCATATTGTAGAAGTAATCGAGGATTTAAGAGATGCAAAACACCCGTATACAAAATGCCTTTTAGATGCAATCCCAAACCCGATACACAAGGGAAGTGAACTTTATTCTATCCCAGGAAGGGTTCCTACCTTATCGGAAAGAGGAAGTGGATGTCCTTTTGCTTTAAGATGTCCCATAGCAAAAGAAAGATGCCATAAAATTTTACCAGAACTTTTAGAAAGAAAGGATGGACATCTAGTTAGATGTTTATATGTATAGGTGAAAATGATGGAAAATATACTTGAAATAAAAAATTTAAAAAAGAGTTTTAAAAATTCTAGTTTTTTTAAATTTAAGAATCCTAAAATAGCCGTAGATAATATTTCTTTTGAGATAAAAAAAGGTGAAATATTTGGCCTTGTAGGAGAATCAGGATGTGGTAAATCTACAACTGGAAATCTTATCAGTAAACTCCTAAATATTGATGATGGAGAGATAATTTATAAAGACAAAAATATTGCTAAATTAAAAGGACGAGATCTCAAAGATATGAGAAAAAATATTCAAATGATTTTTCAAGACCCTTACCATTCTTTAAATCCTAAAAAAAATATAGGATGGATTTTAATGGAACCTATGATAATCCATAATCTATATTCCAAAGATAAAAGGAGAAAAAAAATTCTAGACATGTTAGAGATAGCAGGTTTTGATGAAAGTTTTCTAAAAAAATACCCCCATGAACTTTCAGGTGGTCAGAGACAAAGAGTTGCAATTCTTGCCGCTCTTATGTGTGAACCAGATCTTGTTATAGCTGATGAAGCTGTCTCTGCACTAGATGTATCAGTTCAAGCACAGATATTAAATTTCATGAAAAATCTTCAAAGTAAAATGGGATTGACCTATCTTTTTATATCCCATGATTTAAATGTAGTTTATTATATGTGTGATAGGATAGCAGTGATGAAGGAAGGAAAAATTGTAGAAATAAATGAAGCTAAAGAATTATATCTTAATCCAAAACATCCCTATACAAAATCTCTTTTAGAAGCAATCCCAGGTAAAAAATAGAAGTGAATCTATTTCAAGTTTTGCTTACTAAAAATAAACATAGAAAAAATGTGATTTAAAGGGAGACAATAATAATTATTGTCTCCTTTTTTTAATAGGTTAAATTTTGATTTTATCTTTCAACGCAAAGACACAGTGGTTCTCTGGATTCTAAAATATTTTTTGAGATTTTTCTTTTTATCAATAAACGGTATTTATTGGCAGCTAAGTTATTAATAGACTACATCATGGGCATGGCAGGGGATTCTTCTTTTAGAATCTCTCCTACCAATACTTCAGTAGTAAGAATAAGGGCTGAAATAGAAGCTGCATTTTGGATAGCCGACCTAGTTACCATAGTTGGATCGATTATTCCTTTTTCTACCATATTGACATACTCACAACTGAGTGCATTAAATCCAATTCCAGAATCTAAATTCATGACTTTTTGGGTTATATCTTCACCATCAAATCCAGCATTTTCAGCTATCTGTCTTAGAGGAGCTAAAAGTGATCTAACTATGATATCTACACCTTGTTTTATCTCTTTTGAATCTCCTAAATCCAAAGTTTTTAATTGTTTAGAAATATCTATCAATACACAACCTCCTCCAGGGACTATTCCCTCTGAAATCGCTGCTTTTGTAGCATTTAGGGCATCCTCAATCCTTAGTTTCTTCTCCTTTAACTCTGTTTCAGTAGTAGCTCCTACACGAATCACTCCTACTCCTCCAGATAGCTTTGCCAGACGTTCCTGTAATTTTTCTATATCATATTCAGAAGTAGATTCAGTTATTTGAGTTTTTAGTTGCTTTAATCTTGAATAAACTAATCCATCATTTCCTAATCCTCCTATAATAACAGTACTGTCTTGTGTTATCTTTATCTTAGTAGCACTTCCTAGATGCAGACTTATCGTATCAGATATATTCATTCCTTTTTCATTGGATATCAAAGTCCCTCCAGTAAGTATAGCTATATCTTCTAAAATCGCCTTACGTCGATCTCCAAATGCAGGAGGTTTTACTGCTACTACATTGAGAGTCCCCCTTAATTTATTTAATACAAGGGTATTAAGCACTTCTCCTTCAATATTTTCAGCTATTATCATGAGAGGCCTCCCCCCTTTCATACATTCTTCTAATATAGGTAAGATTTCCTGCATATTTTTTATCTTTTTATCCGTTATTAATATATATGGATTTTCTATAACAGCTATCATTTTTTCTGTATTAGTTGCCATATATGGAGACAGATATCCCTTGTCAAACTGCATCCCTTCTACTACATCTAAAGTAGTCTCTATTGAACTAGCTTCTTCCACGGTAATCACACCTGTTTCACTTACTTTTTCTAGGGCATTAGCTATTAATTTCCCTATAATCTTATCCCCTGCTGATATAGTAGCTACCTGAATGATCTCTTCCTTATTTTCAATAACTTTACTTCTTTCCTTTAATAATTCTACCACCTTAGTGGTTGCAAGTTCTATTCCTTTTTTTATAAAAACAGGATTTGCTCCTTGAGACACAACCTTTAGACCTTCTTCTACAATGGCTTGAGCCAGTACTGTGGCTGTAGTAGTTCCATCTCCTGCCACATCATTGGTTTTTATAGCTACTTCTTTTATGAGTTCTGCTCCCATATTTTCAAATATGTCTTCTAACTCTATTTCCCTGGCAATGGAGGCCCCATCATTGGTTATAAGTGGAGGCCCATATTGCTTTCCTAAAACTACATTTCTTCCCTTAGGTCCTAAAGTAACTTTTATTGTATTTGCCAAAGTATCTACACCTATTTTCAATTTCTCCCGTGCATCTTCATTAAATTTAAATATTTTTGCCATCTTCCCTCCTATTTTACTTTCCGTATCTACATTTAGATTTTAATCTCTTCTTTTAATTATTAACCATTCTTTCTACTATTATATCACCTAAAATAAAAAAAGACACTAGAAACAGCATCTTTTTAAGATTGATTTTGTTGACTTTTTAAATAAATGTTACAAAAGATATTATAAAATTTTTTCTTGATTTATTCATTTAGAATTTCTTCTTTTTAATTTTCTTATTTAAATTTTATTGAGCTTATTTGAAAATTCATTTAATTTATTTTTTATACCATCAGGATAAAATATCCTATTAGATTTTATAGCTCCAATAACTTGAAATCCTAATTTTTGAGATCCATTAATAAATTTTTCAGAGGTATACCAACTATCAACTAAAACATAACTCTCTTTTTCGCGTTGCAACTTAGGATCTTCCAGTGTATCAAGGGCTAACTCTAACTTATTTTTAAAAACTCTATCCTTTGGAAACATTGTGCTTTTGCATATATCAGATAAAGTTTTCTTACCATCAGAACTAAGCAAACCTTCTGCAAAAGTAGATAGATGCTTTCTTTGAGGTAAAGAAAATTTAAAATTAATTTGAGAAAAATACTTGTTAAAATTAGAATATAAAGATAAAATGTTCATAGATAGGCACTCCCTGTTTAAATTGTTTTTGTAGTGACTACAATTTTACACTAAGAGTGTCTATTTTTTTATTTATTTTTTGTACAAGTCAAGTTTATAAATGTTATTCAAAAAAATGGAGGATTAGAAACCTTTTTTTTGTATAAAATCTTTAGAGAGAAATTTATACAGGAGGAGGGCTTATTTTGAAGGAAAATTTTACAGTTAATCTAGGTAATCTGCTATTATCCCTATCGGAGTCTGTAGATATGGCTAATCAAAATTCACCACATCATCAATTAAGAACAGCTTTTATTGCATTAGAATTAGCAAAGTATCTTAATTTAGATGAAATAACTATAGAAAATATATTTATAGCTTCTTTATTACATGATATTGGGAAAAAAATTGATTTAGCAGAAAATATAGATTATGAATTGCAGTGTATAAGAGGGCAATTGTTTGTTCAAAGGGTGCCACTATTGAAAGATGCTGCTGAGATTATAAGGTATCATTTTTTAGATTGGAAAGACTGGAAGGAAAGTATCAATAACCCATTGACTATTTCTTCCCAAATTATTCTTCTTGCTAATTTTGTAGATATGATGATTAGCAGGGATAGATATATTCTTCATCAAGTAGATGACATATGGAAGGAATTGCTGAGATTAGAAAACGGGATCTTAAATAGTAAGGTAGTGGGTGCATTCAAAGAAATTTCAACCAGGGAGGAATTCTGGTTTGATCTCACATCATATCGATTGTATTCTATACTTTTTCATGACGGGCCTCTAAAGAAAAAAGAAATTAATTTAGATGAACTTGCTAGTATGGGAGAGCTCTTTAAAGGTGTGATAGATTTTAAATCAAAGTATACAATAACTCATACTACGGGGGTATCAGCTTGTTCTGAGATGTTAGGTAATTTATTTGGTTTAACAGAGTTAGAGGTTAAGGTCTTGAAGATTGCAGCAAATTTTCATGATTTGGGTAAACTAATAATTCCAAACAGCATTTTAGAGAAAAAAGGTGAACTAACCAAGGAAGAATTTGAAATTGTTAAAAGTCATCCGTATTATACTCATCAGATTTTAAGTTCTATAGACGGATTGCAACAGATTGTACAGTGGGCTTCCTATCACCATGAAAAGTTGGATGGAAGCGGGTATCCATTTCATTGTGTAGCTAAAGATTTAGATACGGGGGCTAGAATTATAGCAGTTTCAGATATATTTATTTCTAGAATGGAAAGAAAGTCATATAGGAGTGAGATGGGAAAAGATAAAATATTTGAAACAATGAAAAAAATGGCACGAAATAATTTTATAGATATGAAATTTGTAGATCTATTGTTTGATAATTTTCAAATAATAGTAAATTATATACATATTAAACAGGAAAAAACTTTGGATTTTTATAGAAATTATATGGAACATACGCGAAAAGAAGATGATTTATATTAAAAAACAAGCTGATTTTAAAATCAGCTTGTTTTTGTTTGGATACAATGTCACGTTGCTTTAAAAATATCCATAGATTCCATATATTTGGATCATTAATTTTTTAAATTCCTCCAATTCCTCTGTGGTGTGAATAATATTTAATTGGCTGCCCTCATCATCTAAAATATAAACTATTATTTTTTTTTTAAGATTTGTTTCTATGATAGTTAACAGTCTGTCAAATTCCAGATAATTTTGATCATGGAGTAATTTTTTTATATCTTTAATTTTTAAATTCAATGGATAACTCCCTATCTTTTGATATAAGTTCTATGAACGTTTTTCATAATCTCTATCCTGTGTTCAGCATAATGAGAAGCAGCAGCATGAGTAGAGATATTTTGTTCGTTGGCAATCTTGTAGATCTCTAATAATCTGTCGTAGATTAATTCGGAATCATTAAGTGCGTTAGCTCTATTGTAACCTTCAATTTCATAGTAAACATTGATTAATCCAGCAGCATTGATAACGTAATCTGGAGCATAAACTATACCTTTTTCTTTTAAAACATC
>NBMF01000045.1 GCA_002084825.1 Fusobacteriia bacterium 4572_74 | reverse complement strand
ATATATATATATAAGACTTGATTTTTATAACAAAATACCATATTTAATATCATAATTAAAACCCCCTCCTAATTTTTTAGGAGGGGGTTTCTCTATTTACAATTTTTTCTATCTTTTAACTATTCCATCTATCTCTAGGGCTATCTTTAATATTTCTTCTAAATCTTCTAATTTTAACATATTTGGACCATCACAAGGAGCACAGTCTGGATCTTCATGTACCTCTGCAAATATCCCGTCTACTCCTACAGCTAGAGCAGCTCTCATAAGTGGGAATACATATTCACGATTTCCACCTGTACATGTTCCCTGTCCCCCTGGAATTTGTACTGAATGAGTAGCATCAAATATTATAGGATATCCAAATTCTCTCATCTCCATAAATGATCTCATATCTACTACAAAGTTATTATATCCAAAGGTTACTCCTCTTTCACATAACATAAAGTTTTCACTTCCAGCTTCCTGCATTTTATTCACTACATTTTTCATATCCCAAGGAGCTAAAAATTGGCCTTTTTTAATATTTACAGGTAAACCTGTCTTAGCTGCTGCCACCAATAGATCTGTTTGTCTACATAAAAATGCAGGTATCTGTATCATATCTACGACTTCTGCTACCCTTTCACACTGCCAAGGCTCATGTACATCTGTAATCACAGGTATATCATAGGTATCCTTTACTTTTTTTAATATTCTCAACCCCTCATCTATCCCAACCCCTCTAAAACCATGAATAGATGATCTATTGGCCTTATCAAAAGATGACTTGAAGACATAATTTATCCCCAATCTATCACAGATTTCTTTGACCTTCCCAGCTACTCTGATACTCATCTCCTCAGACTCAATAGCACAAGGTCCTGCTAAAAGTGTAAATTTACCCTTATTTCCACCTATCTCAAATCTATCTGCTATCCTTACTGATTTTACCTCTTTCATCAACATATTTATTCCTCCCTATACACTCTAAACTCATCCTTCTTATGGTTGCTCTTTATCTAAAGAGTAACCAACGCTCAAATAATCAAGCAATAGTTTGCTCTCTTGTAAAGAGTAAACTATAACAAGGAAAGAGTTAGTTCTTTATTTTATAAAAAATTAATCCAATATATTCCCACATTGCACTCCTAATATCCACAAAATTGCTGGCATCAGGAAAATAACTGTCCATTCCATAACTCTCTTTATATCTAGATACATATCCTGTAGGAGCTGGTATTACTTCTACACCATATTTTTCAAAAATATATTTTGATCTTTTCATATGAGTTGCAGAAGTTATAATGACTGCATCTTTATATCCATTTTCACTCATTATTTTTTTTGTTAATACTGCATTCTCTTCTGTGGTTCTACTCCTACCCTCAATTATTATGTCACTCTCAGGAACTCCCAAATCTACCATCAATTCCTTGTATACACTTCCCTCTGATTTTTCTCCATTATACACTATTCCCCCTGTAATTATTATTTTTTTAGGATATTCTTTATATAGACGCACTCCCTCTATCACCCTGAATAAAGCTGTTTTACTTGGGCTCCCAGTTGCAGAGGATAAACTTTTAGGAGAATTATCATATATTCCTCCTCCTAAGACTACATAACAATCTACTTTATCTAGCTGAACTCTAGTTATAGGTAAATAGTTTTTTTCTAATGGCTTTACTACCATATCCTTTACTGGCTCTATAGATAATAGATATATTCCCATTATTGTTACCATTAATAAAAAATTTGCCTTCATCGAAGATTTTTTACGAAAACTCATCATAAATATCATAATCAGAAGAATTATAAATATCCCAGGAGATATCAATATATTGGATATAAATTTTTGCAGTAAAAACATCTTACTCTCCTTTTCTTAGTCTTTCTTCAATATATTTACCAGCGATCTCTCGATCATCAAAATGAATTTTTTCTCTGCCTATTATTTGATAATCTTCATGGCCCTTACCGGCTATCAATATGATGTCATCTTTATCTGCCATAGATATAGCATATGCTATAGCCCTTTCTCTCTTAGCAACCCTTATATAATCTTTATTTCTTTTAAATCCTTTTTCCACATCATTTAAGATTGACTCAGGGTCTTCAGTTCTTGGATTATCCGATGTCAGTACCACAAAATCACTTAGTAATTCTGCTGTTTCTGCCATCTTAGGTCTTTTCGTAGTATCCCTGTCTCCTCCACACCCAAATACAGTTATGATTCGACCCTTCTTTATCTCATTTAGAGCAGTCAAAATATTTTTTAGTGCATCCTCAGTATGGGCATAGTCCACAACGACCATGAAATTTTGTCCTCTGTCTACAGTTTCAAATCTCCCTGGAACACCTTTTAATCCTTTTAATCTTTCAAGTATAGTTTCAATATCTAGTCCTAACTGAATACCTCCTCCAATTGCTCCTAAAATATTCATAAGATTAAATCTTCCCAAAAGACCACTATTCATCCTATAGCTTTTCCCTTCATAGGTTATCTCCATCTCTTGATTTATATTATCGACACTTATTATCTTTCCCTTTAGATTTCCAATCTTTTCACCATAACCTATCCCACCAAATTCATCATATAATCTCTTTCCATGGGTATCTTCTACATTATATATCCCACTCTTACTATCTTTTAATTTAGTAAATAATTTTCTCTTAGCCAAGTAATAATTTTCAATTGTTTTATGATAATCCATATGTTCTGGAGTAAGGTTCGTAAATATCCCAGCATCAAAATCTAACATCTCTACCCGACCCATCTCAAGAGCGTGGGAACTGACTTCCATCACTAAATATTCTATATTTTTTTCCACAGCTTTCTTACACATCTTTACCAGATCCATAGATTCTGGCGTTGTATTAGGAGCTGGTATTATCTCGTCGCCGATTTTATACTCTACTGTCCCAATTCTCATTGTATTTTTTAATATTTTGTCCAAAATATAGGTGATTGTTGTTTTTCCATTGGTTCCCGTTACTCCTATAATCTTTAGATTTTTCTGTGGCCAGTTATAAAAATTAGAAGTTATAATCCCTAAGTGTAATCTCAGATCTTCCACCAATATATATGTGATCTCCTTGCTTAATATTTCTACATCTTTAGAAACCAAGATACATTTTGCTCCTAGTGATATAGCTTTTTTTATATAGTCATGACCATCTACTACATTTCCATCTAATGCGGCAAATATATTTCCACTCATTATTTTTCTCGAGTCATATTCCATTCCAGTATATTCCATCTCTTTTCCAGAATTTAATATCTTATATTCAATGTTTTTTAATATTTTTTCTATACTTTTCAATTTCATCCCCCCAGTGCCTTATATTCTCTGACGCTAACCAAAATCCGACTTTTAAATAACGAGAAAATAAAACTTTAATTTTTTTAAGTTGTTATAAGTCTTCTTTATAAAAGTATAGTTAAGTCTGCGTCTAGTTAATTTGTAATAAAATTATATTTTTTTCAGAAAATTTTCAGGTATCTCCCTTTCTATCTCAATATCATACTTGGGTATGTTTACATAGTACGAATATAGATACATCATACTTTCTTTACTGGTTCCATATTTCATATCACCTACAATGGGCAATTTTTCATTGGCTAATTGTACCCTCAGTTGGTGGGTTCTTCCAGTTCCTAATAATCCTTCTAATAGAGTTCTCTTTTTCCCATTTTTAATTGTTTTAAAGTAACTAATACTTTCCTTAGCTCCCTCTTCGTATTCATCTAATTCTATTACTTTTGTTTCTGTCTTCTTCAAATAAGATTTAATTGTAAACTTATTTTTTTTCGGTTTTCCATCTACTAAAATATAATATTTTTTTTCTATCCTTCTCTCTCTGATCTCTTCGGATAATTCTCTTACCACTGGCAGAGTTTTAGCACCTATAATCATCCCAGAAGTGGCCTTATCTATCCTGTTCACAAAGGTAAAGTTCATATTTTTAGTATATGCTTTCAACATCTCCGACAATCCATAATCATGACCGCTGCCTTTGTGCATCACCATATCTGGTTTTTTATCAAATATCAATATTCTTTCATCCTCATACACAATTCCAGCTTCTAGATATTTTATCTCTTTCTCTGTCAGCTCTATAAATGATTTTTCTACAGTAGCTCCTTCACGTAAAAATACATTGACTATATCTCCTACCTGTAACCTATATTTACCTTCTACTTTTTTCCCATTCACCTTAATTTTCTTAGTTCTAAGATATTTAAATATCTCTCCTAATTTTACTCCCTCATATTTTTTTCTAACATACTTATCTACTCTAGTATCTTTATATTCTTCCGTTATCTTATAATCCATTACTCCACCTCTAAAACTATTCTATTTTTTAAAATTATATCATATAACAAGCATTCTTTCCTAAATTACTGATATTTCACAACAATTAAAACCTTAAATTAGATTAAAGTTAAACTTCATTTTTTTAATTATAGTTACAGTTAATCACTTTTAAAATAAATTTAAAAACTATATAAATCAAATAATAATTTTTCACTCCAATATCTTTTTCAATTGTTTAATAATCGGTCTGAAACGCCTTATAAGTACTCGAAATGCATTGAAAATAATCAAAATTAGTAGTATAATGTATTAATTTTTTTATTAAGGAGGGATTTTATGGATTTTATGAAGATTCAGATATTAGCTATCGGAATGTTAATACTTGGAGCGTACACAGGTGGAGTAATTGCTAAAAAAATAAAATTAGGAGAAACTGTGGGTCAAATCTTAGGTGGGATGATTGTCGGACCTCATTTTTGGATGTTTATACATAACTGGGCTACTACAAAGGAAAATTTTATTTCTACACCTATTTTTGAAAAATTAGAATATTTATATACCCATGGTTTTACAACCTATGGACATGTTATAGAAGAAAGTCATTTCTTTGTATTTTTCTTTTTAGGATTAATAGCCTTTAGTTTAGGAGAGGAACTTCATTTTGACAGATTAAAACAAATGGGAATGAAACCTACTATCATATGTCTTACTCAGGCAATGCTCGCATGGGTTTCTATAACTTTAGTTTTTTACAAAATATTTCATTTTCCAATGATCAATGCCGCCGTTGTAGGTTCTATCGGAATAGCTACTGCTCCAGCACTTACTTTTATCCTTATGAACAAGTTAAAAGTTGAGGGGAAATTAAAAAATATTCTAGCCAATATTGTGGTATTAGATGATATTATAGAAGTTATATTCTTTTCTATATTTCTAGGTATAGCGGTAACAATGCAAAATGGGGGACACCTATCTTTCGGCCATCTTGCCTTTGAAGTTGTAAAGGAATTTTTCTTCGCTATATTGTTAGGAGTTGTCATATTTTTCCTCCTAAAATTTACTGTAAAACCTAAAAAAGTAAATAAAACAGAGGGACTTGAAATTGAGGTTGAAAGTTTTTATGGACCTATGCCTTCAATAGAACTTTTCTTTATTATTTCAGGAATTATTGCTGTAGGCTCTGCTGTAGCATTGCATTTTCATTTACCATTCTTAATAATGGCAGTAGTTGCAGGTGTTCTAGTATCTAACTATCACTATCATGCTATCTTCCATTCCCTGCAATTAGGTAATGTTATGCCAGCCTTAAACTTATTCTTCTTTGCGTTAATCGGAGCCAGTGTAAAATTAGAAACTTTCTCTAGCAAAACATTTGTCTTTGTTTTAGGATATCTCTTAGTAAGAGGTAGTGCAAAACTCATAGGAACATGGTTAGGGTGTCGTATAACAGGTCAAGAAAAAGAGATCACAAATAATTTACCAAAATTGATGCTTCCCCAAGCTGGAATGGCAGCAGTCGAAACTATCTTGGTAGCTACCGTTTTAAAAAATAATGGTGGAGATCTTATCTTCAATACTATCATTCCTGCTTTAGTCATTTTTGAGATTGGAGGAGCATGGATGTCTGAAAGAACTCTCATATCTTGGAATAAATTTATGGGTGAAAAATATAAAGCACATCAAAAGAAAAAACATTTTGCCATTGAAGATATAGTTGGAAATATTTGGGAATTTAATGCCAACAATAAAGAAGATACAGTTGAAAGATTAACTAAATTACTCCATGAAAAACATCTGATCAAAGATGTCCATGAGATAGCCCATGCTATTATGACCCGTGAAAAATTAGCCAGTACAGCCCTGGGTAAGGGAGTTGCTATTCCCCATTGCCGTACAGATGAAGTAACTAAAACAATTTGTGTCTGTGGCTTCTTAGAAAACCCTGTGGAATGGAATTCTCCAGATGGAAAACCTATAGATATTGTATTCTTAGTTATCACTCCTAAGGATAAACCACAGGAATATTTACAGACTGTTAGAAGTATAATTCTTACCTTGAAGGAGTTAAGTCTTGAAGGGGAATTAAATCATAGTTTGCTCAGGAATATATTGGTCGGATAAATTTAACCCTCTTCCTTTTTATGGTCTCTCCCTCATAGGGAGAAACCGAGGTAGAGTTTGAAAGTATAAAAATAGCCACTCAGAAATTCTGAATGGCTATTCTTTTATTTATTATTAAACTTCCTAATTTAGCTCCTAAGCCCTTCTAAAAACTTCCCCTTGTATTTATACCTTCATCATTGAAAATCATTAAACTACGAGGTCTTCAATCCACTGGAAACACTGGGATAGAGAGCATTTTTTTCAAAGTGTCTAACCATTTGACAAAGTGTCTATCAGATATACAAACTGTCTTCTCATTAGACATTTTTAGGCCTAAAAAAGGGGTTAAATTACAGAGTTTTATAAAGATTTTACCATGATAAATTCTATGGACATTTCATCGGATTTAGTCCAATTTAATGACCAAAAATAGTTTCTAACCATTAAATTCAACCTTATAAACCATGGCATTATCTCTTAGTTTCAACTCCCCTTTTTGATTGAATTCAATTAATATTAATTCTTTGAAATAATTCAATTTGTCTTCATTTGTTTTACATTCTTGAGGCCATTTATTTTTTAATATCTCTTCTACTCCCTTAACTTCAATAATTTGTTTTGTATCCGTTATTTCCAAAGATGCATATTCTATTCTTTTATCCACATCTTCTTCAACATTATAGTGAACAAATGATTCTATGTCATTTGAATCTAAAATATAAGTACCATTCCTATCACTATTTAAATTGTAAATCGGAACTTTTTTCCCATTATACATGTATATTCCCTCTAAAAATTCTCCATATTTTTCAAAATATTTTTTTTCTAAATCACTTCTTTTTATTATATTTTTTTCCTTCCAGAAAAAATCAAACATATCTATTCCACTTAAAATAATCCATGGATTACCACCAATATTTTCTAGTGCCGGTGCTATTTCTTCTCGAGGTTTTGCAACTTTATCCAATAATCTAACTATTATTTTATTTATTCCATCATTTTGAGCTTTCCCAAGTTTTTTAGCTAAAA
>NBMF01000044.1 GCA_002084825.1 Fusobacteriia bacterium 4572_74 | reverse complement strand
ATCCTTGCCCTTCCTCTATAGGATTTTTTATTTTTTCCATAATTTATAATTTTTGAAAGATTATAGCTAAATACAGAAAAAATCAAGTTTGTAAACCTGATTTTTTCTGTCTAAACATTATTACTTTGAGCATAACATGGAACCTAATGCTTTCCCACCTAAGATATGAAAATGTAGATGAAATACTTCCTGCCCACCATGGCTATTACAATTTGTTATTACTCTATATCCGTCTTCTGCGATTTTTAAATCTTTAGTAATTTCTTTTATAGCCCTATACATCTCCATAAGATATTCACAATCTTTTGCTTCAATATCATTTAATGTAGGTATTTCTTTTTTGGGAACTACTAAAATATGAATTGGTGCCTGTGGATTAATATCATTAAAAGCAATTACCTTATCAGTTTCATATACAATAGATGCTGGAATTTCTCTATTAATTATTTTTGTAAATAATGTGCTCATAAAGTCTACCTCCTAAAATATAAATTTTATCTACCCCTCTAATTGATCTATTCTTTTTTGATGTCTTCCACCTTCAAATTCAGTAGTTAAAAAAATATCTACCATTTCTAATGCTAAGATATCTCCTACTATTCTTCCTCCCATAGCTAATACATTGGCATCATTATGTTCACGAGTTAATCTAGCCATCGTTGTATTCGTACATAGTGCAGCTCTTACACCTTTTACTTTGTTTACAGCAATAGAAATTCCTATTCCAGTTCCACAGATTACAATTCCTTTATCAGCTTTTTTTTCAACTACTGCTTCTCCTACTATTCTTCCATATTTAGGATAATCTACAGAGTCTATAGAATTACATCCTAGATCTAAAACTTCATATCCTTTTCCTGTTAAAAATTTTTTTACTTTTTCTTTTAATTCAAATCCACCATGATCACTACCGATAGCTATTTTCATTTTTAAATACCTTCCTTTTATATTTATTTTAATTGTAAAAATTTATTATTTTTTATATATTTGATTTTATTATTTTGATTTTAAATTTTATATCAATTGATTATCGGACTTTTGAACAAAAGAATTATTCAAACCATAATATATTAATAAACTAAATTATGGCTAATCAAATGCAACATCACGTCGCTATATATAATTTATCTCTTCTACATTTTCTAAATGTTCTATATTAGAAAAATTTTCCATTTTAAATTTTCCATCATTATAACTTATAGTCGTTACACTGGTATTTTGAGGTACTGGATCTATCCAAAATTTATCCAAATCATGACCTAATACATAGCCAAATATAACCTTTAATATCATACCATGACTGACCACCATAATATTTCCAGTTTTATTTTCTCTTACTAATTTATTTAGCCCTTCTATAGCTCTTTTTTTTACCTCTACAAAGGATTCTCCAGAAAAATCCTTGGGATTATATTTTACAGCATCAGTCCACAAATTCATAAAAGCTTCTGGATATTTTTCTTTAAATTTTTCTTTTTCTAACCCTTCTACATTTCCAAACCCCATTTCCATAATTTCTTGAAGTTCTAGGATCTCTATATCTTTTTTTCCTTTTAAGATTCTAGCAGTATGAATTGCTCTTCCTTGTGGACTGGTATATATCTTATTAAATTTAACATATTTTAATTTTTCATAGAGAAGCTCCGTCTGTTCTATTCCCTCTTCAGTCAATGGTGAATTAAGATGTCCTTGTAATTTTTTTATAACGTTCCATTCGGTCTGTCCATGTCTAACAAAATGTATTTTTAACATACTTGCTCCTTTTTCTATAAATTGTTTCTTATATTATATCGGGTTTTCCCTGTTTTGTCACTCTATCTAAAAATTTTAAATCTTATATCAAAAATTATTCTCTTTATACCTTATGTTCATTTTTATTTTTTCCTTTAAAATTTCCACATATCTTGCTTTCAGAAGTCAAATAAAAACTTCCAGCTGTGCACCTTACCCTTGGAACAGAAGTACTGTTAAATATACTATAAGTCACAGACAGCAGTGCCTCTACATATATACAGCCCTTTCTTACACATTCATACTGTCTTTCCAACTCTATCCTTTCTTCTTCCCTAGGTATTCTAAGTTCTGCCATCTATTCACCTCTCAATATTGTAGTTGGTTTTAATTTATTCTTCTACATATACTTTAACATTTAAAAATTAATTCTAAAAAAAAGATCCAATATATATTGGATCTTCTCCTGATTCTATATCAACTTCTAATTAACCTAATATTTCATATCCTTCTTCAGTTAATTTTGCTACGATTTTATCAGTATGTATCTTATCAAAAGTTTCTAAAGTAAGCTTTACTTCTTGCTCACCAATTGCAAGAGAATTTTTATACATAGTTTGATTTAAAGTTAAGATATTAGCCTTTAATTCAGCTATTAGTCCTAATAATTTAGTCATCTCACCAGTTTTATCCACTAATTTTACCTTTAATGTATACCTTCTGTTTTCACCAATCAACGCTTTGTTGATGATTCTTTCCATAAGGTTAACATCCAAGTTTCCGCCAGATATTACAGACACTATGTTTTTACCTTTAAGATCTAAATTATTGTTTAGAAGTGCTGCTACCGATACTGCTCCAGCTCCCTCTGCTACTATCTTACCTTTTTCGAGTAATAATAATACAGCACGAGCTATCTCAGCCTCTGTAACAGTTACGAATTCATCTACATTTTCTTTTACGATCTCATAAGTTAAGTTTCCTGCTCTTCTTACAGCAATTCCATCAGCTATTGTAGCTTTTGAATCTATTGTATATACTTCCCCTTTTTCAATTGCACTCTTCATACATGGGGCATGAGCTGCTTCTACACCAATTATTTTTACACTTGGTTTGATTGCTTTTATAGCAGTAGAGATCCCAGATATGATTCCTCCTCCACCGATCGGTACAAGAACTACATCTACATCTTCTAATTGATCTAAAATCTCCAATCCTATAGTCCCCTGTCCTGCAATTACAAATTTATCATCAAATGGATGTAAAAATGTCGCTCCAGTTTCTTTTTGTATCTCACAGGCTTTTGCATAGGCATCGTCATATACAGAACCGTGTAATACTACCTCTGCACCAAAATTTTTAGTCGCTGCTACCTTTGATAATGGTGCGATCTCTGGCATCACTATAGTTGATTTTATTCCTAATTTAGTTGCACTAAGTGCAACCCCTTGAGCATGATTTCCAGCTGAAGATGCAATTACACCCGCTGCTTTTTCTGCATCACTCAGGTTACTTATCTTATTAAAAGCTCCTCTTATCTTAAATGATCCTGTCAATTGCAGATTTTCTGCCTTCAAATAAACATTTCCACCTGTAATCTTACTTAACTCTTTACATTCTAATAAAGCAGTATCTTTTATAACCGGTTTTAAAACTTTTTGTGCCATTTGAATATCTTCTAAGCTTACTTTATGCATAATTAAATCCCCCGAATAATTTTTTTAGTATTAAGTTCCTTAAAACTATTATATAACTAAAGATTAAAAAAATGCAACATTTTTTATGAAAAAATATCATTTTTTTATACTCTTTTCTGCCAATACTCTGTTTATTTGTTCTATTTCTATAATAAAATCATCGTTTTCCAACATCTTTTCCTCTAATAATTTATTTTTTATCATATGATAAATACCCTCTCCTAAGATGTTTTTTAAAGTTTCACCATAAGTAACTATAAATGGTTTAAAATCATCTTCAAGGAAACCATTTGGATTTTCCCTCCTAAAAATAGGACTCATAGCAAAGTCTATATTTATACAAGATTTTGTATAAAAATTCTCTATAGTGAAATTATTAGTAAAATCATCCGGCAGTGTGAAATAGAGAGTATTTGTCTTTTCATCCAATATTATCTCTAGCGGCCATATACTACATATAAGTGGTTTATTTTCTATAATTTCCTTGGAATTCATATTTTTATCTAAACAAATTGAATGTAAAGAACATAGTGTTTGACCATTTTTAGGAGTATATGCACATGCACATAGGTCTACTTCATTCCCCAAATATTTGGAAGGAATTAACACATCCTCCTCCAAAATCATATCTTCTATCTCATCACTATCATTGCCCAATTCCTCTAATATATCCAATGTTTTGGTAAGTTCATTGTAACGATCTTTATTCTCCAATATAAAATTTCTAATTTTTTGATTAAATATTGCTGGAGCATCACCACAACAGTGTTCAACACAATTAAAACAATCAAAATTAGTTAAATTTGCAAACATTGCATAGTCTATAATAGCATTGTATTCTTTTCCCTTTAGAGTAATCTTTGTTTCTATGGTATCTATTCCGCTGAAATAACTTCTGATCCTCTCCTCCTTTTCCTGGCTGACTATGTCTAATCCACCCTTGGGGTGATCTATAAATAAAAAATACTTCATTATTTTCTCTCCTTCTATGTTTTCATCTATTGTAAAAATAATCAAAATCTCTTTTTCCTATTGTAGATTTCTCCGATTAATTCAGATTTTTTTATCTATGCAAATTTGTGTAATCTACAACTAAAATTTTAATTCTAATTTGATACTATCCTTATTTTTGGTTATTAGTTATTGATTATTAGTTTTTATCTTTCCTGTCCACTGAATTATGTCCCTTGTTTTTTCAAAACTCTCACCATTCAAAAAATCTTTTGGATTTTTTAAATTTCCACATATGGCAGGATGGTTATGTTCTATTATTTGAGAATGCTCTATATACTTTTTATATTCCCCAGCTTTAACTCCCCAAAGTAAAAATATAATATTATTATTATTTTCTTCTATAAATCCTATAAGTTTTTCTGTAAAATTTTTCCATAATTTAATATGACTCCCAGAGTTTCCTATTTCTACTGTTAGTGCAGTATTCAAAAGAAGTACTCCCTGGGTCTCCCAAGACTTAAATAGTTTTTTAGGAGGAAGGATATCAAAAGTTTTATTATTTATTTCCTTTCTCAACCTATCTATTGCAGGAATATCTCCCATATAAGTTTTATAGATTAATTTTACTATATTTTTTAATGAGGTATTTATCCCTTTATCCATCCATGAATCCTTTTCCACTTCAAATGCAAGACCTGTAGCTACTCCCTTTTGTGGATATGGATCCATTGCCAGCAGTACTATCCTTACTTTGCTTAAATCATCTCTAAATGCTTTAAATATTTTTATTTTGGCAGGGGTATAGTTACTTATAGTATTCATTATCTTCTCTATTTCCCGTATTATTTCTAAAGTAAAAAATTCATGATAACTACCATGAATTTTATTATCTTTTAAAAATTTATTTCTATCTAAATTCAATTTTACCCCCCTAAAAATTTTCCTTTTTAAATTCAAATTTTTCTCCATTTTTTACTAAATATTTTTTTATAAATTCTCCCTGAATCTTTGGATAGGTAAGATTTAAAGGGATTTCTTCTACTAAGAATTTATCCTCCATCTCAAAATTTGGCAAATCACCAAATTTATTTATTGTAGCCATAAATACACTCCCATATCCTAAATCTCCATCTTTTTTTACGCTATAATCACATAGATAGGTCAGCATAAAACTGGTTGCACCACTTTCTTCGTACAATTCTCTTTTAGCTGCCATCTCTGCTGTTTCACCTTTTTCTATATGTCCTCCAGGCAGTTCTAAGGTATCTCTTTTTTCATGTTTAACTAAAACTAATTTCCCTTCATACAGAGGAATGATTATCGAATATTTTTTTTTATCCAATACATTTTGATTATAAAATTTTATTTCCATAAAAGCCTCCCTTATTATCAAAACCGAACTGGATTAAAATATACTTAAGTTCAATTTTTTGGATAGATCCTCTAATATACCGTCTCCTCCTATAGAGTTACCTTTTTTATCTAGAGACGGTCCATATATTCCTATACCCAGTTTATTTGGAAGGACTGACATTATTCCTCCTCCTACTCCACTTTTAGATGGAATCCCTACTTTAAGAGCAAACTCTCCCGATCCATCATACATCCCACAAGTCATCATCAACGATTTTATAGCCTTAGCCTCATAATCCGATATTATTTTTTCTCCAGTAGATAAACTACCATTTCTAGCTAAAAACATACCAATCATAGCAAGATCTACTGCAGTTACTTCTATAGAACATTGCTTAAAGTATACATCTAGACCATCTTCTACAGAAGATTCTATTATACCTTGATCTTTCATAAAATAAGCCATAGCTCTATTTTTATGCCCAGTTCTATTTTCTCCTGAATATATTTCTTCATTGAATGTTAAAGTATTATTTTCAGTTATTAATTTAAAAAATTCCAAAAGTCTTTTAAATTTGTCTTCTTTATTTTCTCCTTTTATCATAGATGAAACTGCTATAGCTCCAGCATTTATCATTGGATTATAAGGTTTTTTTACGGTAGCTGTCTCCAATCTGATAATAGAATTAAAAGCATCTCCTGTAGGCTCAGTCCCCACTTTTGAAAATACATAGTCTACACCATTATCTAACATAGCCAACATAAGAGCTATAGGTTTAGACACACTTTGAATAGTAAATTTTTTATTATAGTTACCACACATATATTTATTCCCATCCATATCTAATAAACATATTCCCAAGTCTTCTTTTTTTGCTTTATTCAATCCTGGTATATAACTTGCTACAGTTCCAAATTTTGTTTTAATTTTGTTTTTTTTAATTATCTTATCCAAAAGAATTTCCATCTCTTTTCCTCCGTATGTTCTGTTCTTTTTTCTTCTTTAAAGTTTACCATATCATCCGTCAAATTAAAAGCTAACAAAGCTTTATTCATCGATGTTTTATCCTCTTCACATTTTTTTACTAAACAAACAAATAATAGATACAAAAAAACAGAATCTATGAACATTTAGTTCATAAACTCTGTTTTTTACTTATAATTACCTTATCTGCCTTCAAATACTGGTTTGAATCTTTCAAATACCTCTTTAACAGAAATTATATCTTTTATCTTCCATACATCTTTACCGGCAAAATAAATTCCTTTTTCATAATTACCATCATGACCTTCAATTAATTTTTTACTTACACAAAATGAATGGTCACATTTTTTTAAACAATTATTACAAGAAGTCGGTCTTTCTTGTGTTCCTGCATTCAATTTTTCTACAAACGGACTAATTATAGCATTAGCAGGTAAACCTACACATGATTGAATTTGTACTACATCACCTTTTTTTGCATTTATATACATCTCTTTAAATTTTTCATCTACATCACATTCTGTAGTCGCTACAAATCTAGTCCCCATCTGTACTCCTACTACTCCTAAATCCATCATTCTTTTCGCATCTTCAGGCTCCATTACTCCACCGGCTCCAAATACAGGAATGTCTACTGCAGCAACTATATCTTCTACTATATCCCAAGAATCTAAGTCTGTTCCCAAATGTCCACCTGCATTTCCACCCTCTACAACAATAGCAGCAGCTCCCAATCTTTCCGATAGTTTAGCAGCCTTAATCGATGATACAATCGGAAAAATTGGTACATTTCTCTCTTTTCCTATTTTAAAAACACCCTTAGAGAATCCAGCACCACAAACAATTAAATCTGTTCCTGCATCGATAGATGCATTTAC
>NBMF01000043.1 GCA_002084825.1 Fusobacteriia bacterium 4572_74 | reverse complement strand
TATATATATATAATGTCTATTGACCATACTTGATTTGAAACATTTATGTTTAAATGCCTTAAAAAATAGTCGTATTTTTGATCTCCAATTTTAGGCACACTCATAGTCTTTTTATTTTAATATAAACAAACACAGATTACACAGACCTAAAATCTAATCTACACAAATTAAAATTTTTTCCTAATGACTAATATCTTTTTTCTGTAAATTCAATAATGAAGAAATATTTTTTTCACCATTCATCTATTTTAAATGAAAATAAATTGTTATATTTATGTACTCTATAATAATTAGGAGAGTTCAATTATATTTTCTATTTGACTATTTAAAGAATTAAATTATTCAAAACTAAAAAAATGAATAATTTTATTCAAAAATATATTGACATTTTTTTAAAGTTTTTGTAGTATATCCTTAGTTAGAAAAACTGTAATTGTACATACTGTATTTTTAACCATCGTTAAATTCAAAAATTTTTTCTATTAAGGTGGATCGAAAAAAGTATAACTGCGAAAATTAATTCAGAATAAAAAAATTAAAAAAAACTAGTAAAAAACCATTTATAGAGATAAACTAAGAATAAGAATCATTAAAATAAGAAAAATGGAGGAGTATAACTATGTCAGTATATGAAGAATCGTTAAAATTGCATATGGAAAACAAGGGTAAAATTGAAGTTATTTCAAAGGTAAGTGTTAAAAATGGAGAGGATTTGAGTTTAGCTTATTCACCAGGTGTAGCAGAACCTTGTATGAAAATTGCAAAGAATAAAAGTGATGTCTATAAATATACATCCAAAGGAAATATGGTTGCAGTAATTACAGATGGTACAGCAGTATTAGGGTTAGGAGATATTGGTCCTGAAGCAGCATTACCTGTAATGGAAGGAAAAGCAATTTTATTCAAAGAATTTGGTGGAGTAGATGCATTTCCTATTTGTCTTGATACTAAAGATACAGAAGAAATTATTAGAACTTGTAAAATATTAGCACCTAGTTTTGGTGGAATAAACTTAGAAGATATAGCAGCTCCTAAATGTGTTGAAATTGAAAGAAGATTAATTGCAGAATTAGATATTCCTGTATTCCACGATGATCAACATGGTACAGCAATAGTTGTTGCAGCAGCGGTAATAAATTCATGTAAGTTATTAGGAAAAAATATCTCTGATTTAAAAGTCGCTATAACTGGGACTGGTTCTGCTGGATCATCTGTAGCTAGAATGCTTAAAGGATTAGGAGTTAAATTATTATATGCTTATAATATAGAAGGAGTTGTAACGCAGGATAAATATGACCAATATGACTTCTTAGTAAAGGAATTATTAGATCAAAATATCATTGATTCACCAGAAAATTTAGAAGAAGATTCAGTTGCTGCAATAATTAAAGGAGCAGATGTGTTTGTAGGAGTATCTGCACCTAATATGGTTACTAAAGATATGGTTAGATCTATGAATACAGATCCTATTCTCTTTGCTATGGCAAATCCTACTCCTGAGATTATGCCCGAAGATGCTTTAGAAGCTGGAGCTGTAATAGTAGGAACAGGTAGATCAGATTATCCTAACCAAGTAAACAATATATTAGCATTCCCAGGGTTATTCAAAGGAGCTTTAGAAGCTGGAGCTACAGTAATCAATGAAGAAATGAAAATAGCAGCTGCATATGGTATTGCCAACGTATTGAAAGAAGAAGAATTAACAGTAAACTATATCATTCCTAGTCCATTTGATGATAGAGTAGCAAAAGTAGTAGCTGATACTGTTAAGAAGATAGCTATAGAAAATAACTTAATCAGAAAACAATAATTCAAATTTTTGCAATATTATAGTTCTTTGAGATGATTAACTAGATTATCTATTTTAAAATAAAATTTTAAAGAAAAAATATAATATTTAGAAAAATTTAATTTATTATAAAGCATTAATAATTCAAATATTAAATATTAAAAGGGGATTTAAAATGACTAAATTTAGAACTGAAGGGGATTCATTAGGAACAATGGAAGTCCCTGCAAATGCATATTATGGGATTCAATCATTAAGAGCTAGGAATAACTTTGGAATAACAGGATACAAATTATCATCTACATTTATTAAATCAATGGCAATGGTAAAGAAGGCTACATCACTTATGAACTTAGAAGCTGGAGTGATAGAAAAAGATATTGCTGAAGCTATGATTTCTGCTAGTGAAGAGATCATAGACGAAAAATTTCACGATCAATTTATCACAGATGTAATCCAAGGTGGAGCAGGAACTTCTATGAATATGAATGTCAATGAAGTTATTGCTAATAGAGCCAATGAACTTATGGGTGGAAAATTAGGAAAATATGAATTTGTTACTCCTAATGATCACGTTAATTATGGGCAGTCTACTAATGATGTTATCCCTACAAGTGGAAAATTAACTATAATTCAATTATGTGATTCATTATTGAATGAATTACAAGAATTAAATAATTCACTGGAGGAAAAAGCAGTAGAATTTGACCATGTTATCAAAATGGGTAGAACCCATTTACAGGATGCAATCCCTATTAGATTAGGACAAGAATTCAAAGCCTATGCCAGACCTATAAGAAGAGATATCAAAAGAATCAAAGAAACATTAGAAGATTTTCACTTTGTTAATATGGGAGCCACTGCTGTAGGTACGGGATTAAATGCAGACGTTACATATGTAAAAAATATTGCAGCTAAATTAGGTGAAGTAACTGGAATAGATTTCAAGCAGAGTACAGACCTTGTAGATGGAACTAGAAACTTAGATGGCTTTGTATGGTTATCATCAGCATTAAAAGTATGTGCTGTAAACTTATCAAAAATGGCAAATGATCTTAGATTAATGGCATCAGGTCCTAGAGCAGGATTATTTGAAATAAACTTACCACAAAAACAACCAGGATCTTCTATCATGCCTGGAAAAGTTAATCCGGTTATCCCTGAAGTAATGAATCAAGTTTCTTTTCAAATTTTTGGAAATGACCTTACAATAACTAAGGCTGCAGAAGCTGGGCAATTAGAATTAAATGTATTTGAACCTGTATTATTCTTTAATTTATTTCAATCTATACAAATTTTAAAAAATGGTGCTCAAACATTGAACTATAACTGTATCAAGGGAATCACTCCTAATGCAGAAAGAACTGAAGAAATGGTACAAAATTCAATTGGAATCATCACTGCTATCAATCCTCATGTAGGATATAAAAATGCATCCGATGTTGCTAAAGAATCATTAAAAACAGGAAGGACTGTAAGAGAACTTACAATAGAAAAAGGATTATTAACTGATAAGGAATTAGATATTATATTAGATGTATATAATATGACTAATCCTGGAATCTCTGGGAAAAAATTAATGGATGAAAAGAAAACAAATAAATAATTTTAATAAAATTATTAGGAGCTGGAATTTTCTAGCTCCTTTTTATATAAAATTTATTGAATCTCAAGATAAACTTAGGTATACTTGGAATGAGAGAAAAAATTAGTCACGAAGAACACAAAGGATGAAAAGAAAGCTCACAAAGAATTATAAAAAACTTAGACACAGATCTGTGGAATTCGTGACAAAATCAAAAAAATCAGATTTTAATCAATGTCAAGGCTTTAAAATCTGTACCAAAAATAAAGTGTGTTGGGAGGAAAATTATGAAATATATATTAATATTATCGTTACTCTTGCTAGTAGGATGTACACCTGCCACAAAAAAAGAAACAGGAATAATACAAGGGAAATTTTATCCTTGTCCAACCAGTCCAAATTGTGTCTCCTCTATGGTCATTGAAAAGAATTCACATTATATAAAACCTATTGTTTATAACAATATTACAAGGAATCTTGCCAAAGAAAAAATCATTGTAATATTAGAAAAATCAAAAAATACAACAATTATAGAATATAATGATGAGTATATTCATGCAGAGGTAAGATCAGCATTTTTTAAATTTATAGATGATATAGAATTTTATTTTCCAAAGGATAAAAATATTATCCATGTTAGGTCTCTGGCTAGAACGGGATATAGTGATTTTGGTGTAAATAGAAAAAGAATGGAAAAAATAAGAGTGAAATTCTATGAATAATATTTTTACAGGGATTTATATATTAAATATTATCTTTATTATTATTATTATTTTCTTTGAAAAAAAAAAAAATACAAGTACTATAATATGGATTCTTATCCTCAGTTTAACTCATATATTTGGTTTTATTCTCTATCTATTTTTTGGATTAAGTTTGAGGAAAAGACGATTTACCCGTAAATATTATAAACGATTTTCATTTGATAAAAAAAATTTTAAAGAAGATATAGTTAGTGATACAAGCTCCCACCCGCAAAATAATTTAATCCAGTTATTTAATGTAAAAAATCACGCATATTTAAGAATAAAAAATGATATTAAATTATATACTCATGGTGAAAATTTATTTAAGGATCTTATAGCTACCATAAGTTCTGCTAAAAAATATATTCATATGGAATATTTTATCTTCGAAAATGATGAGATAGGTAATGAAATTATGGATCTGCTGATAAATAAAGCTGAAAATGGAATAGAGGTAAAGTTGATCTATGATGGCATGGGTTGTATCCATATATCCAATAATTTTTTTCAAAGACTTCAGAATGTAGGAGGAGAAGTGCTTAATTTTTTCCCACCATTATTTTTCAGGTTCGGACTCAGAGCAAATTATAGAACCCATAGAAAAATAGTTCTAGTTGATGGTAAATGTGGTTTTTTAGGTGGAATGAATATAGGAGATGAATATTTAGGGAGAAATAAAAAAATGGGTTATTGGAGGGATACACACCTTCAAATAAAAGGATCTGGTGTTTTATCCTTAGAAAAAGAATTTTTAATAAACTTAGATTTTATGAGGGAACAAAAATCCTTCTTTAAAAAAAAGAATAAAAAATTAAATTATTCTATAGATGATTATCTACACTTTGAAAAAAGTAGCGGTAATAGTACTTTACAAATAGTTAGTAGCGGTCCGGACTATGAGGAACCATTTATAAAAAATGGTATATTTAAAATGATTACAGGGGCAAAAAAAAATATCTATATACAGACACCATATTTTATCCCCGATGAGACGATCTTAAATGCTTTAAAAATTGCTGTTATGGGTGGAATAGAAGTAAATATTATGATCCCTTCTAAACCTGATCATATTTTTATTCACTGGGCAACCCTTTCCTATATTGGTGATCTAGTTAAGTTAGGAGCTAAATGTTATACCTATGATAATGGATTTTTACATTCTAAAGTTGTGGTAGTTGACGATGAAATTTGTACTGTTGGATCTACTAATATGGATATTAGGAGTTTTTTACTAAATTTTGAGATAAATGTTTTTATCTATGATTCTAAGATAGCACTTCAATTAAAAAATGCTTTTTTAGAAGATATTAAGAATTCTACATTAATTACTTCTAAAAAATATAAAAAAAGAAATTTCATAATTAGGTTTAAAGAATCAGTTTCCAAGCTTCTTTCACCGATAATGTAAAAAAACTTATATCCGTTGACTTTACTTACTTAAGATGTTAAAATGACATATGTAATTTAAAAGTTAGGAGGGAAATAATGACATTATTTAGAGTAACATTATTTGGATTTTTGTATTTTTTAAAATTAAATATATTTAAACTGTCTAAGATGAAAAAAATAGAAATTGAAAAAGATCGTATCTTTTATGCCAGAAATTTATTTAGAGGATTTGGAAAGGGAATTATGGAAAGAACAAATTCTATGGTAGAAGTCATTTATGAAGATGAGGACGAATTTAAAAGTCTTTCTATGGATGAGCCTCTGGTTTTAATATCTAACCATCAAAGTAATATAGATATACCATTAATTCAAGGTTATTTTCCTTTTGTACCTGGATTTATGGCTAAAAAAGAGATGGAAACTTGGTTATTTTTTAAAACCTGGATACCTCTTACTAACTCTATATTCATAGATAGAAAAAATTCTAGAGAAGGAATAAAAGCTATAAGAAAATCTGTAAAATTGATTAAAGAAGGCTATCCTATGTTGGTTTTTCCAGAAGGAACAAGATCTGATAATGGGGAGATAGGAGAATTTAAAAATGGTGGATTTAAGGTAGCTATTGATTCTAAAGCGAAAATTATACCAATTACATTAAAAGGTACTTTTGATATTCAAAATAAAAATAGCATTAAAATGTTTAAAAATAAAAGTGTAAAAATAATCATTGGGAAGATAGTTAATACCAAAGATTATGATAAAGAAGGTTTAAAAAATATTCATAATGTAGTCAAAAAAATAATTGTAAACAACTATAATAAATAATGGCGGATAGGGTAGATTTTCTACCCTATTTTATTTTACTGTGATCTAAATTTCTAATAATGGTTGAAAAAGTATAAAAAAGATGATACAATACAGTTTCTGTATAAAATTATAGATTTTTAATAAACGAGGAGGAAAAATGAAATTTTTGTCAAAAAAAATAAACTATAAAAATGAAATTTTATCTGGACTTACAGTAGCTTTAGCTCTGGTTCCGGAAGCAATTGCATTTTCTTTTGTTCTAAGGGTAGATCCAATAATAGGATTATATTCAGCTTTCGTGGTGGGACTTGTTACATCTATCTTAGGAGGAAGACCTGGAATGATTTCTGGAGCGACAGGATCTATAGCTGTAGTATTAGCGGCTCTTGTAACTACATATGGTGTGGAATATTTGTTTGTAACTGTTATACTTATGGGATTGCTTCAAATTTTAGCTGGTATTTTTAAATTAGGAAAATTTTCAAGAATTATACCACATTCAGTAATGCTTGGGTTTGTAAATGGACTTGCTATTGTAATATTTAAAGCACAATTAAGTCAATTTAAAACTATAGATTCTTATGGAAATTCTATTTGGATAAGTGGGAATCAATTATATATAATGCTTGGATTAATAATTTTAACTATGGTTATTATAAAATTTTTACCAAAATTAACAAAAACTGTACCTTCTACACTTGTAGCAATTATTATAACAACGCTTATATCTTTAAAATTAACTAAATTAGGCTTTAATATTCCAAATGTTAGAGATTTTGCTGGAGGAGAGATCTCTGGTGGATTACCAGAATTTCATATGCCTGTAGTGCCATTGAATTTAGAAACATTAAAAATTGTATTTCCGTTTGCTATAACGGCTGCTTTTGTAGGATTAATAGAATCATTACTTACATTGTCTCTAGTAGATGAATTAACAAATACAAGAGGGAAAGGTAATAAAGAAACGATAGGACAAGGAGTAGCAAATCTTATTAGTGGATTCACTGGTGGAATGGGTGGATGTGCGATGATTGGACAATCTATGATAAATGTAACTTCAGGTGGAAAAACTAGAGTTTCTTCTAGTTTTGCTGCAATTTCTTTATTAATATTTGTCATGTTTGCATCTGGATTAATTGGAATGATTCCATTGGCAGCTCTTGTAGGAGTAATGTTTATGGTAGTTATTGGAACATTTGAATGGGAATCTTTTCAATTATTTAACAAGATACCTAAAAAAGATGTTTTTATAATAATAATAGTTACTACAATTACTGTTGTAGAAGATCTAGCTATTGCAGTTATTACAGGTATTATAATCTCAGCATTAACTTTTGCCTGGGAAAAAGGTAAAAAAATCAGTGCTAGAATTGAACTTAGAGAAGATGGGGCAAAAGTATACAGGTTGGATGGACCGTTATTCTTTGGTTATTTACTCCGAGAGAGGATCCCAAAAAAATATATATTGATTTTGCTAACTCTTATGTGAGTGATCATTCTGCTATTGAGGCAATAAATACAATCACAGAAAAATATACTGAATTAGGGAAAAAAATTCAGTTGAAACATCTCAGTCCAGATTGTTTAGTATTATTAAAAAATGCAGAAGAAATGATAGAAATAAATGTAATAGAAGATCCTAAGTATCATGTGGCAGATGATACTTTAGCATAAATAAACAGGGAGGAAAGTTCATATGAACTTTCCTCCCTATTTTTGCTTACTTAGGTTCTTTGTCGGGAATATATTTATAGTGGTCGGGTTTGTCAAACAATTAGTGAAAAAAGTTAATCCATTTTTTTATGGCATTTTTTTATTGCAACAAATTCTCCTGTAAATTTTGCCAAAATATCATCAGAATTTCTATGTTTTAACACAGCCTTAACCATGATTCTTCCCTTCCCAAATTTTTTATATATTTTTTTGAATTTCTCTATATCATTTTCTATGAGAGGCTCTGTTATAACAATATAGTCCTCTACTACAGGCTTTATAAAATCAGTGCTATTATTTTTTACGAGGATAACAGCATTATTATCAATATCTTCTGTTAAAATTCTAACCCTACCCCAACCTGCCAAAGTCATCACAGAAGAAATACTTCCTCCGAATACAGAGTTAGTGTGATTGATATGTTTTTTATATTCTCCTGAAACAATTATTTGGTTATTTTCTATATTTTCAATAATAAATCCCATTTCCTTTACGATGGGGATATTTTCTATAATATACTTTTGAAGTTCATACTTATTCATAATAAAGCCTCCTATTTTTTATTTAATTATATCATAATGTTTCTATCTGTGAAAAAATATTTAAAGATTTAATGAGCATAAACATGAAAAATGGGTGTTTATTAATTTAATAATTAAGTTAGGCAATTAAACTTGCAATTTACCCCTTTACCAATTCATCTTATTTTCATTGAATTTTTTGATAGTTTATGTTAAAATTATTAGATATAATAAGCGATAAAGAGGAGATGCATATGAAAAAAAGGATAATCTTTGATAGGATTGGAGATATGAAATACATCTCTCATTTAGATACTATAAGATTTTTAGAGAGACTCTTTAAAAAAACAGATATTACTATAAATCATTCAGAAGGATTTACTCCTAGACCTAAGTTATCCTTTGGAAATCCTGTTTCATTAGGAGATGAAACATACAATGAATTGATGGATGCTGAAATAATATCGGAACTATCCAATGAAGAAATTTTAAAACTTTTAAATTCTAATTCCCCTGAGGGGTTTAAATTTCATGATATCTATGATGTCCCAAAAAAATCTGGGATAGCTAATGATTTTGATATTTTAATCTATGAGTTAGAGGGGAACACATTGGACATAGATTCTTTAGAAAATTTATTAAACAGTGATGAGATTATAGAAGTAAGGGAAAAAAGAGGGAAAATCCAAGAAAGAAACTTAAAGGAGAAGATAGGAGATTTTAAAAGAATCAATAATAAAATATTTTTAGAATTATACAATATTTCTCCAAAAGGTTTATTTATATTGGCTAAGATTGACACTAAAAATATAAAAGTTACAAGAATGGGATATAAAAAAAGTTAATAAAATATAATATGGAGGGGTAAGTATGTTAGATTTAAAGTATATCAGAAATAATATTGAATTTTTAAAAGGAATTTTAAAAAATAGAAATGCAAAGATAGATTTAGATAGATTTGAACAGTTAGATGAGGAAAGAAGAGAATTATTATCTGAGGTGGAAACTTTAAAATTTAAAAGAAATAATGCTTCACAAGAAGTAGGAAAGTTAAAAAGAGCAGGAGAAGATGCATCTCATATTATTAAAGAAATGGGTGCTGTAAGCTCTAGTATCAAACTAATAGATAAAAAATTATCTGTAATCGAAGAGGAAATAAGATATTTCCAAATGACTATTCCAAATGTATATCATGAGTCTACACCAGTTGGAAATGATGACACTGATAATATTTTGGTTAGGACTTGGGGAGAACCTACAAAGTTTGATTTTGATGTTAAACCTCACTGGGAATTAGGAGAGGAATTAGAAATATTAGATTTTGAAAGGGGAGTAAAATTAGCAGGGTCTAGATTTACCCTATATAGAGGAGCAGGAGCTAGATTAGAAAGAGCCTTAATAAACTTTATGTTAGATTTACATACTACTGAACATGGGTATACTGAACATCTTACACCAATTTTAGTAAACCCTGAAATATGTGAAGGGACTGGTCAATTACCAAAATTTGGTGATGATATGTATAAGACTGAAGATGATATGTACCTAATCTCAACTTCAGAAATAACATTGACAAATATCCACAGAGGAGAAACTTTGGCAGAAGCGGATCTTCCTAAATACTATACTGCATTCTCACCTTGTTTTAGAAGGGAAGCAGGATCATATGGTAGAGATATCAGAGGATTGATTAGACAGCATCAATTTAATAAAGTTGAGATGGTAAAATTAGCTCATCCTAATAACTCAAACGAGGAATTAGAAAGAATGGTAGTGAATGCAGAAACTGTATTACAAAAATTAGGATTACCATATAGAGTAGTTCAACTTTGTACAGGAGATATCGGATTTTCAGCGACTAAAACATATGATTTAGAAGTATGGTTACCATCTGAAAATACATATAGAGAAATCTCATCTTGTTCTAACTGTGGAAATTTTCAGGCTAGAAGAATGGGCCTTAGATTTAAACCAACTGAAGGCGGAAAGAGTGAATTTGTGCATACATTGAATGGATCTGGATTAGCAGTAGGTAGAACTTTGTTAGCTGTTATGGAAAATTATCAACAAGCAGATGGAAGTTTCTTAATTCCAGAAGCTCTTAGACCATATATGGGCGGATTAGATGTTGTTAAAAAGTAGTATATTTTTTATACTCCTACTTACCATCTTTACATCTAATATATATATATTAATAATAGTAGCAGGTTTGACGATTTTTTCAAACCTGCTATTTAACAAAAATTTAAAAAAATCCATAAAAAAGATGAAATATGTTTTTTTATTATATTTCACTACAATAGTGTTTCAGTTAGTGATGATTCAAGATGGTGAGGTGATTTTTAAATTTTATAATTTTTATATTACCTGGAGAGGGATTACCCAAGTTGGAATTAATTTTTTGAGAATTTTTGATATACTACTTATTTCGTGGCTAATAAATGCACAAAATATATTTACTGGAAAATTACAAAGATATAATGAATTAATAGATACTATTATAGAATTAGTTCCAGAGGTTTTTGTCCTATTCAAGAAAAAGATGAAATTCAAGGCATTCTTTAGGTATATTTTAAAGCAAATAGAGAGTAAAATATAATCTTTCAAAAGATTGATTTTATGTGTTAAATTTGGTATTATTAAAGAGTAGAAAAACTCAAATATATAGAGGAGGTAATTATGAGATATAATTACAAAGATTTAGGATTAGTAAACACTAAAGAAATGTTCGCTAAAGCAAATAAAGAAGGATATGCAGTACCTGCATTTAACTTTAACAACATGGAGCAAATGCTAGCAATCGTAGAAGCTGCTGCATTAAAAGGATCGCCAGTTATATTACAATGTTCAGGTGGAGCTAGAAACTATATGGGAAAACCAGTAGTACCTATGTTAGCTAAAGCAGCTGTTGACGTTGCAAGAGAAATGGGATCAGATATCCCTATTGCTTTACATTTAGACCACGGATCATCTTTTGAGCAAGCTAAAGATTGTATCGAATGGGGATTCTCATCAGTAATGATCGATGCATCTCATCATTCATTTGAAGATAATATTGCTGAATCTAAAAAAGTTGCAGAATATGCACATACACATGACGTTACTGTAGAAGCTGAATTAGGTGTTCTAGCTGGAATTGAAGATGAAATAGAAGCTGAAGAGCATATTTACACACAACCACATGAAGTAGAAGAATTCGTAAATGCAGCTGGGGTAGATTCTTTAGCCATTTCAATCGGAACTTCACATGGAGCACATAAATTTAAACCAGGAGATGATCCTAAATTAAAGTTAGATATCTTAGCTGAAATTGAAACTAAAATACCAGGATTCCCTATTGTATTACACGGTTCATCATCAGTACCAGCTAAATTTATCTCAATGATAAAAGAATTTGGTGGAGAAATCAAAGATGCCATAGGTATCCCTGATGACCAATTAAGAGGAGCTGCAAAATCAGCAGTTGCTAAGATCAATGTTGATACAGATGGTAGACTAGCATTTACTGCAGGAATCAGAGAAGTATTTACTAAGAATCCAAAAGAATTTGATCCTAGAAAATATTTAACACCAGCAAAGAACTACATGAGAGATTTCTATATGGAGAAAATCGAAAATGTATTCGGTTCCAATAATCCTTTGATATTGCTTTAACTTTATTTTTCAAATTTTTAAAAATCATTTTAGCCATTTAGTTTAAGGTTTCTATTTTTTTTACAAAATCAGAAAAAAAATTTCCTAAATATCTATAAAAATAAAAAAAGGAGGGATTAAATTAGGTTAGAGTATAATAATTGTAGGTAAATTATCAAAAAATAAAAAGGAAGACCAAAATTTATGTTAGAATTGATTCACTACAAAAAATCTACTTAAAGGATGGTCT
>NBMF01000042.1 GCA_002084825.1 Fusobacteriia bacterium 4572_74 | reverse complement strand
TTTATTCTCATATTTAAAATTTTTGATAAAGACTGAGGTTTTTATTACTAACTTTGTTTCTACCACCCTTTCTTTATCATCATATTTCATATATGTTTTTTCACACAATTCACCGTCTGATCCATAATATATGGACTCAAGTACTTTTCCCTTTCCATTATATTCATATTTATATTTAAAATTCAAATTGCCAATTGAATCATAGCTATTTGTTTCAATGGCATTTCCTTTGTCATCTCTTGTATATATTATTTTCCCTATGAATTCATTTTTAGAATTAAAATTACTCATTGAAATAATAATATTTATTGTCCTGCTCAGATTTATTTCTAACGCCCTTTTTAATTTCACCAAATTTTAACTCTGCATCATAGCTGGAGTATTTAATTGATTTAACTCTACCTTTAAGACCTAAAGCTTTAACATCACTTGTTTTATTTCCTCCTCTATTTCCACAGGAAGATAATAAAATGATTAAAGCAATTACAATAATTATTTTTATTTTCATATTAAAACCATCCTTTTTTCATTTGGTTTTTTTACTCTATATAAAACAATTAAAATTTTATATTTCTTTATTTTCATTTTTTTTTACATAATCTTTTAAAAAATTTAAATCTCTAGCTAAATCTCTAGCTACATTTAATATTATTTTTAAAAAAAGTTCTGGATTTTTTTTCCTCATTTCCATAAAAAAAGTTTTAGAAATTACAGCCAATTTAATATCTGTTTTAGCCATTGCAGAGACTAATTGTTTTTGAATGCCTATGGTAGCAGAGGTTCCAAATAAAATTCCTATTTCGCCATCAGCTATTTTTTCATCTGAGATAAAAAATTCCATTTTTCCTTCTAAAAGAATATAAATGTTTTCTGGTGAATCACCCTCTTTGTACACATAGCTACCAGCTTTTACTTTTTCCTCATGAATATATTCTATTATATGATAAATCTCTTCATGTGAGATCCCACCAAAAAATGAAAGTTGAGGAATAATATTAAAAATCAGTTTCTCTAGTTGTTTTTTTCCCATAATATTTGTCTCCTTTCACTTTATTTTTATATCTTTCCTATCTTTGCTATGAATTCTATTAAATATTTCCCTATAACTTATTATAATTTATACCAGCAGTTCTAAAAAAATCCTCTTTAAAAAATATAGAAGATAACTTTCAAAATTATTTTTGAAGTTTTAAGCTACTTTTTTAGTTTTCTCCAAGATAGATCTTATCTGTTCTGCAAAATCTATTACATCTTCTTCTGTTATATCAAAAGATGTGACCCATCTAACCTCTGAACGTACTATATCCCAAACATAAAAATAATATTTTTCTTGTAGAATTGGTATTATTTTTTTTGGAAGGACAGCGTACACTGTATTGGCTTCCACTTCATTTGTAATCTTGACACCTGGTATATCAGATACACTATCAGCCAAAAGTTTTGCCATATTATTAGACTGTCTTGCATTTTTTAGCCCCAATCCATCTTCTAAAAGAGCTGTAAATTGTGCTGTTATATAACGCATTTTAGAATTTAATTGTGTACATTGTTTTTTTCTATAGGTAACATTCTTAGCTAGTTTTGTATCAAAAAACACTACAGCTTCTCCAAACATCATTCCATTTTTTGTCCCACCAAATGATAATACATCTACTCCAAGATCCTTTGTCATCTCTTTAAATCCTACATCTAGACTCTCAGCTGCGTTAAATATTCTTGCCCCATCCATATGAAGAAGCAATCCGTTTTCATGAGCAAAGTCTGCTATTTCTGCTATTTCTTTTAGAGTATATACTGAACCTATCTCTGTTGGCTGGGTTATAGAGATGACTCTTGGTTGGGAATGATGTATACTTCCCATAGTGGTTTTTAGATAATCCTTTACCCTTTCAATTTTTAATTTACCTCCTACATCGGAAGCTTTTATCCCTATCATGGAACATCCAGTAAATTTTGTAGGAGCTCCTACTTCGTATGTGTTTATATGTGCCTGTTCTGGACATATTACAGATTGGAATGATTCAGTCATAGCATCTAAAGCTACCGTATTAGCTCCGGTACCGTTATATAAAAAATCAACGTAGATCTCTTGACCAAATATTTCTTTAAATTTTTCTATGGCTTTTTGTGTGTATCTATCTTCTCCATATGCTTTTGCATGACCCACATTACACTCTATAAGTGCCTCCATTATTTTGGGGTGCACGCCACTGTAATTATCACTTGCAAAACTTTTTTTCTCCATTATTTTCCTCCTGTGATTCAGAATAAATTTTAAGTAAAAATAAAAGAGGTTATGACTGCAATTTGCAGCATAACCTCTGAAGTGGAAATAATCCATAAGAATTTTTAGAAGGCAAATAAAACATATGCATGCATATGTTTTCCTTCCTCTGTCCTTTTTACCTGAGAGTTTTGTCTAGTCTATAGACTAGTTTTTCTCCTTCGGTGCCCATTTTGGGTCTCTCCAGAGGCTCGTCCAGTAAGGGTCCTTATCTGCTTTTGCAAATACCTGAAAGTTTTACTTCTTCGGTGGCTTATATCCTAAGCTCTCTCCCCATACCTTCGTCCGATTTTATTATTATTTAGAATTATAACAACTTTTTTTGATTATGTCAATAACCTTACAAATAATTAATTTCTTTGTAGAGATTCTATTAATTCACAAAAAAATATAGTTAAGTTAGTATATACAGCCATAAGGTCTCCTATTTAAATAATTCACAATGGAAAATAGCATTAGCATTATTTAATTTATGTTGAGATATAACATAAGATACACTTGTTTCATTTAAAGAAATCGAATTGATATTTATATCATTTAAATTTAAAATTTTAGTTAGTTTTTTAGGTATATTATTAGATGTAATCCCCATTCCAACTACAGATATCATACTCAAATTATCAGTTAGTTTTGGAGAACATCCTATTTTTTTTAAAACTTTATAAAATCTTAGTGCATCTTCTTTTTTTATTAAAATTGAAAATTCAGAATTTTCCAACTGTTGAAATGATTTTACATTGATATGATTTTCTTCTAGATGATTCACAAGTTCATCCATGTTTTTTAAATTTATTTTTATATTTGCCAGATTATTTAGATGTGAGATTCCTCTCACATCTGAGCTTTCCATAGTTTTTCCATTTTCAATCCAAGTTCCTTCTTCCCATGTAAATGCTGAACGCAGATGGATGGGGATTCTATATTTAGAAGCTAATTCTACACTTCTACAATGTAAAACTTTAGATCCTTTATCAGCCATTTCAATCATCTCATCAAAAGAAATATTTTCAATTTTTTTAGCATCTTTTATAATTTTAGGATCTGAAGTGTAGACACCATCTACGTCTGTATAAATCTCAATCTTATCAGCATTGATTGCCGCTCCAATCGCTACAGCACTAGTATCACTTCCGCCCCTTCCTAAGGTAGTTACATTCCCCTCTTCATCTATCCCTTGAAATCCAGTTATAATAACTATATAATCATTATTTAAATTTTCTAGAATTTTTTCAGAAGGAATATTTAAAATTTTAGCATTATTATATTCATCATTTGTTTTTAACTGAAGCTGTGCGGCATTGAATGAAATAGCTTTTTCTCCTAATTCTTCGATTCCCATAGCAAGTAAAGCGGCAGAAATCTGTTCACCCACTGAAAGGAGCATGTCTAGCTCTCTTCCTTTTGGATTAGTGTTAACCTCTTTGGCTTGCTCTATAAGGGAATCAGTCATCCCTCCAGGGGCTGAGACAACGACTACCATCTTATTCCCTTCATTTTTAGTTTTTATTATCCATTTGGCTACCTCTTGGAGTCTCTGACTACCCTTTACACTTGTTCCACCAAATTTTTGAACGACTATCATATCTATCCTCCCAGTTTGATCTTATAGATGTCTGAAATTACTGCAGTAGCTGTAGCAGGTCCTTCAGCACCTTCACCATAAAAAATTGTTTTCCCTGTATAGTTTCCATTTAATTTTATGGTATTATATACTTTATTTACATTATATAATAATTCATCTTTTTGAACAAGTATAGGAGCCATTCTTATATTTAATTTTTCCCTCGTCAAAGTTTGCTTCTCCCAATTAACTCAGCTACTGTGTAGTTCTTAAGATCATTTTATTATTTTTTACGATATTTAACAGGAAAAGTTATCTGAATAGTTGATCCCTCTCCTTTTCCTAAATGGACTATGACTTCATTAAAAATTTCTATGGAGTCTCCAATAACCTCATATCCATTGTCTTCTACATATCCAAGAAGTTTTTTATAACTATCCTCTATGGTATCCCATGTATCTTTGTGCATTATAGAGGCAAACCATCCCCCTTGAATTTTTAAGTTGTTATTATGGTTGGAGTTAGTAGGTGTAAAAAATCCAATAGTCTTCACTTCCGTTGTATTTCCTAAAGCAATTTCTTCCTTTGATATTCTAACAAAATAATCATTCCCTTGAATTTTTAGTTCTTTTCTTATCTCCATTAAGTCAGAAAATGTTTTATCATACTTTAAATAATCACAGGGTTTTTCTATCTGGATAACAATGGCTTCCATCGATTCAAAGTATATCATCTGTGGCTCAATATCATCTTTTTTTATCATCTTTTTTATCTCAGATATTTTTCTACTTATTTTGGTATTAGATTCAATCATTTTTTTTACTTTTAGATCCAGTAGTCTTTTCTTCTCCTCCAAATAATCTAGACTCTCCTCGGGAGAACGGCTTTTAGTATATTCCTTTATCTCCTTCAATGAAAATTCGGCTTCTTTTAGTGTAAGTATAAATCTCAAGTTAGAAAATTGTTCCTCTCCGTAGTATCTGTAGGAGGTTTCACTGTCTACAAACTTAGGCTTAAATAACCCAATATTATCATAATAGATAAGGGTCTGACGAGAAATCTTAAAAAAACTGGCTATATCATTTATTTTATATTTTTTTTTCATAGAGCCTCCTAAATTATTCTTGACTATATAGTATACCATATAGTTTATAATATCTATAGAAATAAGGAGGTCAGTTATGAAAGATTTAAGTTTAGAAAATGGATGTGTAAAAAAAGTATTTTTTAAGTTTGCAATCCCTAGTATAGTAGGTTTATTAATTGTGTCCATGCAAATAATGATAGATGGAATGTTTATAGGAAATATTGTTGGTTCTAAAGGTCTTGCATCGGTTAATTTAGCCATGCCATATATGAGTACTATTATGAGTATAGTCATGATGATCTCAGCTGGAGGTGCTGTTTTAGCTTCGATTTCTTTAGGAAAAAACCAAAAACAAAGAGCAGGAGAAATAGCTAGTTTTACTCTAGTATCGTATTTAGCGATAGTTGGAGTAATCTCCATAGGAAGTTTGTTTTTTTTAGATAAAATAATATTATTTTTAGGAGCAGACAGAGGACTATTACCTCTGGTGAAAGCTTATATGAAGCCTTTATTATTATTATGTATAGTTTTAAATCTTCCAATATATACTGAAACATTTGCAAGGGTTGGAGAAAAGCCTAACTCTGTATTTTTAAGTGGTTTTGTATGCTGCCTCAGTAATGTAATATTAGACTATCTATTTATTCTAAAATTTGGTTGGGGAATGTCTGGAGCAGCCTATGCCACAGCAATGGCTAATTTTATCGGAGGACTGGCACTCTTTGGTTATTTTTTTAACGGGAGATCACAGATACAATTTTTTAAACTAAAAGGAGACCTTAAACTGTTAAAAAATATTCTCTATAATGGAAGCTCTGAGATGTTAACAGTGGTATCTACATCGGTAGCAGCCTTTCTATTTAATAGAATAATTATGAAAGAATTAGGAGAATTAGGAGTTTCAGCTCTTACAATAGTATTTTATGTGAATACTATTGTAAATATCTCCCTCTATGGCTTGGCTCAGGCATTACAGCCTATAATTTCATATAATCTCGGAGCAAAAAGAATAGAAAAAATATATGATGTATTAAAAATTGCCCTGACAACGGGAGGGAGCATAGGTATAGTATTTTTTATCCTAATGAAATTTTATAGTGGCCCTATAGTAAATATCTTTACCAATGGAAATACTGAATTGACCCTTCTAACCAATCAAGCCATATCATATTTTGTATTTGCTTATATATTTTCTTTTATAAATATAATATCTAGTTCATTCCATACAGCTATAGAAAAGCCCTTAGAATCTGCTAGTATAGCATGTCTTAGATCTCTTATTTTTGTAGGGATATTCCTTTTGATCCTTCCATCTATATTTGGAACTCGAGGGATATGGATGGCTATCCCCATGGCAGAATTTATTTGTTTGACTATAAGTATATCTATGATGATAAAATCTTTTAGAGGAATAAAAGAAAATATGAAATTATCCATAATAAATTAATAGAAAAAAGCTGTTTTACTCCCTAATATAAGAGTGAAAACAGCTTTTTTCTATTCAATCTTTCAATATCTGTAATAGTATTGTTTTTTAGATTTCAATTTAAAATTTTGAATTAGCCAAGAATCTATATCTTATTTTTCATAGTTTAAATTCAAAAAATATCTATCTATTAACTTTTGAGTTTTCTCATCATAATATTCAATCTGCTTTTTCACCAGTTTTTCTATATAGGCTATCTCACTTTTATCCGCAGAATAATATATAGGAGTTTCCTTTAGAGGAGTGGCATAGAGTTCTAAATTATCTCCCTTCATCTTCCCATTATATTTAAACCAGTCATAAAAAACTTTGGAATTTAGATAACCCAAAATATAAAATAGATTTATATTTTCTACCTTTGGAGTAAGATAATATATATCTGCACTTCCATAGAATTCACCTTCTGAATATGAAAATTTATTTATTTTTGATCTTTGTCTCCCGATTATCTTAGGCACATTGAATATTTTTTCATCTCTGGCCCACTGGAGTTCCCACCAATTAATAATGAATTTTAAAACCTCTCTCCTCCTACTTAGCCGTTCCTTATAGGGATTCATATGTTTAGATATTTTTTCATTTAGAGCCACCTTAGAGTCTAAATAAAGAATCCAATATTTATTAGGATTATAGGAGTATTGATTTATATCTTTATTTTTATAAAATGGTTTTAGATATTCACTATATTTTTTATCATAGGAATCAAAAATAAAGGCCCTATCATATCCACTGACTATGCCTTGATTTATGTTTAATAGTTCCCCCAAGAAATGAGTCCTGCCATTATATACCCTATCTAATCGTTCTAAATCCTCATTTTCAGCGAGAATAATCTTATCCTTGTAGTTATAAATTTTATCACTGTCTATATAATATTTTTCCTTGTTATCTATCACTTCTAGCCTGCCTTTAATTTTTTCTTTTGTTAGAGTAAAAACAACATTGTGCTGCCCTACAGCATCCTCAAAAACAGACCTATTATAATTATTTATATATTTAAAAGTAGTATATTTTTTTATCTTCTCTCTCAATTTTTTAGCATGATCAGCTTTAAACCAATAATTTGTGGTTATGTAGGTTAGTATTCCTCCATCTTTTAGGAGATCTATTCCTTTTGCTATAAAAAAATAGGCATAATCCATCTTTCCCTCATAATTTTCTTTACCAAATTTATATTTTTTCATATCTGTAAATATCTCTTTGTTATTTTTTTCTCCAAAATATGGAGGATTTCCTAAAATAATATCATAAGTTTTATCTATCTCCTCCATAAGGGAATTGATCTCTACTAAATTTATTTTTTTACCTTCTATCTCATATTTTTTCAGCATTTTTAAAATATTATTTTTACAGATTAAGAGTGCTTTTCCATCTATATCATAACCTGTAATCCATAAATTATTATAGCAATACTCTCCTATATTTAAACTTTTGTCTATCATCTCTTTTGCTATATAATCCGGTGTATAAACTTTAAAATTTGTATGACTATTTATATTCACGGATCCCCCTTGTATAATGATATACCACCACAATCTTCAAATGGTGCGACTCTTTTTCCTAACTTTATAATATGTTCCTATCCATCACCAAAATTCATGTTTTTTTCGACGAGTACTCTCCTCCAAATTGGAGGTTTAGCCCCCTAGATATCAACTCTAAATTGATATATTCTGTTCTTTGTTTTTACATCATGAATACTTATTTCCACCATTTTACCCCCCTATTTTACTACTAGTTATTATAAATTATTAACTCACTCAATTATACCATTAAATTTCATCAAAAAAAAGAGTTTTTCTTTGAAATTACACAACCTTTAGCGTTATTCCTATATAATTTTTTTTACATTGATTTACTTTAGATTATTCATCATGATTTAAAATTCTA
>NBMF01000041.1 GCA_002084825.1 Fusobacteriia bacterium 4572_74 | reverse complement strand
AGGAGAAAACACTAATCCACAGCGTCTATGTTAATTATATACTAAAAAATTAAATAAACTAGAAATAGTGCTTATATAGCTCTATTTCATTATACAAGGAGAATCCCATGAAAATAAATATTCCCGGGGGGGAAAGACTTGAGATAAAACATATAGTCTCAGACTATAACGGGACCATTGCTTTGGACGGGGAACTTGTAGAAGGAGTTGCAGACCTCATAGATGAGCTGTCAAAAGATATCAGATTTCACGTGATTACAGCCGACAGCTTCGGTTCTGTAGAAAGAGAACTTCATGGGATTGATTGTGAGCTATTCAAAATTGGACCCGGGGAACAGGATAGAGCCAAAGAGACTCTTAGCTACCTTGAGAAGAGAATAAAAATAAAAGAGTTTGATATGTTTTTAGAAAGAAATTCTAGTGGAGAAATGGCAATAAGTTTTTTTTTTCAATGAATGAATCAGTTCAATCTACGAAAATAGAAGGTAAAAAAGATGATTTCTATAATCTACAGAAATCATCTTTTTTATGTATAAATTATTGTTTTATTTTTATATATACCCTTAATAGGATTACAGTTTAGATGGAAAACTTATTTTGTTATTAATTTTTCAGAGGAACAAATGAGCCTTTGATATCATCATAATAGTCTATTTCACCTGTCTCTAACTTATAATACCATACATGAAGATGTAATGAACCCTCATCAACTCTTCTTTTTACCGCTGGATATGTCAATAAATTTTCTAATTGAAATATAGCAGAGAGTTTTTCTGTATTGATAAGTTTTTCTTCCATGGATCCTCCTACTAACTGTGCTATTTTTTTAGCTTCATTACCTAATTCCAACCATTTATTTGTATGGATCAAGTCATCATTTTTATCTAAATCTTTGTAGAGAGAGTTGATAGCTCCACAATGAGAATGTCCGCAAACAATTATATCATCTACCTTTAAGATAGAAACTGCATATTCTATGGCTGAGGCTGTTGAATGATAATCTTCATCAGGTTTATAGGGAGCCACGAAGTTCCCTACATTTTGAATGGTAAATAGTTCTCCAGGTTTAGATCCTGTAATCAATCCTGGGATTACTCTAGAATCACTACATCCTATAAACAATGTTCCTGGATTTTGACCATCTTTTACTAATTTTAAATATAAATCTTTATTTTTTTTGAATTTTATTGCTTTAAATTTTTGATGTCCCTTTAATAACTTTTCCATATAACCCCCTATACAATCTAATTAATCTATATTATAGCATATTTTCTATAAAAATTTAAAAAAATTTAATAAGAGATAAAAGTGTAAATAAAGAGGTCTATGAAATTTCATAGACCTAATTTATTACAATGGCAATATTTGTTTACCGTATTTTTCATTTAAAATTAATCCTGCAGCTTCATAGATTGCTGAAGAACCACAAATAATTCCTACATATCCAGCTATTCTACCAAATAATGCACTTTCAAATATGAAGTGAAATCCTAATAAGATAAATAGAATAAATAATGTTCCAAAAACTATTTTTCCTGTAGTAGCTCCATTTAATGTCCCTATGAAAAAGATAAATGTAACAAGACCCCATACAAACATATAAGAACCTAAAGCAATATGGTCAGCTGCCATATACCCTGCCTTGTTTAATACCAAAATTCCAACTAGCGTCCACCAGAAAACTCCATAAGAAGTAAATGCTGTAGCTCCAAATGTGTTTCCTTTTTTGTTTTCTTGAATACCTGCAATTATTTGTGCAAATCCTCCATAAAAAAGTCCCATCATCAAAATTATATCATTTAGTCCATATAAACCTGCGTTGTGTAAATTTAATAATAAAGTTGTTGTTCCAAATCCTAAAAGTCCTAAAGGTGCTGGGTTAGCAGTCGTATCTTTAATTGATCTTTCCATTGTAATTTTTCCTCCTAAATTTAATTATTTTACAGAGTATGATATCATTTTATTTAGACTTAATGCAAGTTTTTTTTATATTAGGATAATAAAAAAAGATCCATAGAAACTTTCTACCCAATGTATATGTAAGTAAACATTGGGTAGAAAGTTTCTATAGATCTATATTTATAAATTTATTTTAATAATTGTTTTGAATGGCTTATAGCTTTTTCAAAGGAATCATGAATATTAGATTCATCGACCAATGAAATCAATTTATATGTTCCAAAATCTTTTAAAACAGATTCATTAACTCCAGATAGAACAATTTTCACACCATAATCTTTTAATATTTTTGTGACATCTTTAAGGTTTTCTAAACCAGTTGAATCAACAAAAGGAACATGACGCATACGTATTATCAAAACTTCACTCTTAAATCCTATTCTTTTGATTACCTCTGTATATTGTTTTACTGATGCAAAAAAAAGTGGGCCACTTATTTCATAGATTGAAATACCTTTGGGTATTTTTGAATAATCTTCAATTAAATCACTATCAATTTCAATGGGTATTTTTCCACTAATATCAGACATACGTTTCATAAATAACAGTGCTGACAAAACTATTCCAACTTGTATAGCTACTGTTAAATCAACCAGAACAGTCAATATGAAAGTTGATAGTAAAATAATAATGTCAAATTTAGATCCTCTGAGTATCGATCTAAATGAACGCCACTCACTCATATTAAAAGCTACAACGATCAATACCCCGGCAAGACAGGACATTGGAATTAACTTTGCCCATCTACCAAATAAAAGCATAATTAATAATAGTGTTATAGAGTGAACTATTCCTGAGATAGGGGTTCGTCCACCAATATTTACATTGGTAGCTGTTCTTGCGATAGCTCCTGTTGCGGGAATACCACCGAAAAATGGAGTAACTATATTTGCAATACCTTGTGCAATAAGTTCTGTATTAGATCTGTGATTTCCACCTATCATACCGTCGGAAACAACGGCAGAGAGTAAAGATTCAATACTACCTAGTAAGGCTATGGTAACAGCAGGGCCTATATATATAGCTAAATCACTGAAAGCAAAAGATGGTATTGTAAAACTAAAATGATTTGGAATCTCCCCAAAAGATGATTCTATTGTAGTAACTGGAAGATCAAATAATTGTACTCCAATGGTCATTAATATGATTGCAATAAATGAACCTGGTATTTTATTTACTAATTTTTTTGAAAAAATAGTTATTAATATAGTAATCACGGTAATAGTTACAGCAAGCATATTAATTTCATCTATATGTGTAAAATAGATCTTCCATTTTTCAATAAATTCTGATGGCACCTGAGCAATATTTAAACCCAATGCATCCTTTATTTGTGTTGAAAAAATAACCAATGCAATCCCACTTGTAAACCCAATGATTAAAGAGTTAGGAAAATATTTTAATAATCCGCCTAATTTTAATAATCCAAATACTATTAATATTATTCCAGCCATAATCGATGAAATGATCAAACCGTTAATACCATATTTTTCTATGATGCCGAATACAATAACAATAAAAGCCCCAGTTGGTCCTCCTATCTGTACCCTACTTCCTCCTAAGAGAGAAATTATTAACCCTGCAATAATTGCTGTTATTATTCCTCTTTCTGGGGAAACACCCGAAGCTACTGCAAAGGCAATAGCAAGAGGTAATGCAACAATAGCAACAACAATTCCAGATAATATATCGGAAGTGACCTGCTTTTTATCTATACCTCTTTTTAATAATGTAAACAATTTTGGATTGAATACGTGTTCCATTTTTTATCCTCCTAAAAATAATTTTATTCTTGATAATTATAAATGAATTGAATAATTAAAAATCTATTTTAAAATAGATTTTTAATTATTGATTAATAGATAATTAATTAAAAACATAGTGATATTATACATACATAACTTTATTATTGTCAAACAAATAATAAACTTAGATAGTGTTAAGTTGTTGTAGAATTAAAAACATCAGAAATAAAAAATTTAGAAAAGTTTTTTATTTCTGATGTTCATAAGTTACACCTTTATTTTACTACAAAAAAATTGATTTTTTAATGTATTCTTTTAGCCGTTACATAGATAACAGGAAAAATAAATAATGTCAGTACCGTTGAAGCTAGCAACCCAAATATTATCGTTGCTGCCATTCCTCCATATAAAGGATCTGATAAAAGAGGCAACATTCCAAATATTGTAGTCAGAGCAGCCAGTCCAACAGCTCTTGTTCTAGATATTGTAGATTTTATAACTGCTTCTTTAGGCGGCAACCCCATCTCTCTAGTTTGATAATTTATTTCATCCATAAGTACTATTAGATTTTTTATCATTATACCTGCTAACGCTATTAATCCTATTATTGATACAAATCCAAATGATTTTCCTGTAAAAAATAATCCTGGAGCTATTCCTATTATTGACAGAGGTAACATCAAAAATATCAGAATAGGCTCTACCAAACTGGCAAATAATAGAACACAAATAGTAAACATAATTATAGATGTTAAAGGCAGACTAGAAAGCAATGCTTTTATATTTCTTATTTCTTCAAAATATTCTCCTCCCCATCTTAGTGTGTAACCTTCTGGAAGATTTATACTCTCTATTTCATCTTTAAATTCATTTCTTACTGATTTTGCCATTATTCCCACAGGGATATTAGCTTGGATTTTTATACTTCTAGTTCTATTTCTCCTCCAAATTTCATTATTTTTAAATTTTATTTTGCCATCTTTTAATAATGAAGATAATGGATGTGACTCTAATCCATTTCCCCAGATAGGAGTTTGACCTATATTTTTTAGTTCATTCATATCTTTATTTTTATCTTTTTTTAGATATACAGGTATTAATTTATCATCTTCTTGTATCCTTCCAACTGGTTTACCATCACCGTTAACCATCAAACTAGCAGTAACATCCATCGGTGAAACTCCAGCTTTTTTAGATATGATTTGAGAATAATCTCCTTCCCAGGTAAGAACTTTAGTTCTCCAATTTGTTTTTAAATTTAATATATTAGGTTTTGTTCTCATTATATCCATAGCTTGTTCAGACAATTCTCTCAAGACTTGGGGATCTCTCCCTGAAAACTCTACTTCTATCGGATATTCAGTAGCTATTCCATTTGGATATTTTTTTACTGAGATCATTGTTCCAGGCATATTATTACCTGCATATTTTTTTATTGATTTATCTAATATCTCAATAGATTTTAAGTCATCTATCTTTACTATTAATTGCCCAAATGTTGGATTTGGTGTTTGAGGGATTGTGGCTACATAATATCTTGGGGGTGAAGCCCCTATAGCCATAGTAATATCTATTACATGTTTTTGCATCTTTAAGAATTTTTCTAATTTTTTAGTTTCTTTTTCTACCACATCTATCTTGCTGCCTTCTTTTACCCATATATTTACTCTAAACATTTTTTTATCTGAGTCCGGGAAAAAAGTTTTTGGTATCTGACTGAATAATACCAGAGAGAAAGCAAGAGCTATTAATAGTCCAAATACTGATTTTTTTCTGTTATTTATTAGCTTTTCTAATATATTTTCAGCCTTTACATAACATCTCTTTTCAAATGGTTTTGGTTCTTTAATAATAGTATTTTTTAAAAACATTTTGCAATATACAGGTATTTGAGTAAGAGATAGGAGCCAGCTCAAAAGCAATGATGTTAATATTACCCAAAATGATGATTTTAGATATTCTCCTGCATAGGTAGGCATCAATGATCCTGGTAAAAATGCTATTGCAGCTATAAAAGTAGCTCCCAATAATGGAATACTATTTTTAATAGTTACATCATGTAATGCTTTTTCAAGATTCTCTCCCCTATGGATTCTTACTAAGACACCATCTACAATTACTATTGAATTATCTACTAACATTCCCATAGCTATTATAAATGTACCTAAGGATACTCTTTGAATACTGATTCCCATAGGAATCATAAATATCATAGTCCCTAATATAGCCAATAGTAATCCCATTCCGATTATTAGACCACTTCTCATTCCCATAGTTAGAAGTAAGACTCCTACAACAGTAATAATAGATAATGCTAAATTAATCAAAAAATTATTTATTGCATTTGTTACCAAATCAGGTTGATAATAAATCTTATTTATTTTTATCCCTGCTGGTAATTTTGATTCAAGTTCTTTTATTTTTTCATCTATTTTTTCACCAGTTTTTACAACATTTGTACCTGCCTCTGGAGATATAGATATTCCAATAGCTTGTTTTTCATTGTAATACATTTTTTGACTATATGGATCAGCATAGCCTTTTTCTATATCTACTATATCTTTTAAACGTATAATTTCATTTGTTCCATTTGGAAATTTTTTAGAAAAAATAATAAGTTCTTCTAATTTTTTCACGGTATCTACTTGGGTATTTAGATCTATATCAACTCTACTCTCACCATAATTTAGAACTGCCCCTGTTTCAACAAGGTTCTGTTTTATCAAAGCAGCAGTAATAATTTTAGGATTTAAATTCATAGTAGCGAATTTAGCCTCTTTTATTTTTAAATATATTGCTTCTTTTTGAATTCCAAATTCTTCGATTTTACTTACTCCACTTATAGAACTTAGATTTTTTTTTATAAATTTTGCATATTTATCTAACTCTGTATAACTATAACCATCTCCTGTTACTCCTAAATAAATACCATAAACAGATCCATAATCATCTATTACTATTGGAGTTACAACTCCTAACGGAAGATTTAATTTCGCATCTATTAATTTTTTCCTTACATTATCCCAGTATTGATCTATTTCTTCACTAGGTAAAGATTCATTTAGTTTTATTTTTACTTGAGAATACCCATTTTTAGAAACACTCTCTGTACATTCTACGTTTGGAATCTTTTGCAGTGCCTCTTCTATTTTATCAGTGACTTGTAATTCTACACGATGAGCATCTGCACCTGGATATAGAGTTACAACTAAAGCTTCTTTAATTGTAAAAGCTGGATCTTCTAGTTTACCTAATTTAGTATAAGCTAATATTCCACCTATAAAGATTAAAACTACTAAAAAGTTTGTTACTATAGTGTTTTTTATTGAATATCTTATAAATCTCATTTGTTCCTCCTATAGAACTTTCCCAGTGTTTGTTTCTGAAAATTCTTTTAATAATTTTACTTTTTGATTATCATTTAAATTATTAACACCCTTTGTAACAATTTTTTCACCTTCATTAATTCCGTTAACAATAACCATTCCATTATCATATGGGATAATATTTGAAACTTCTTTTTTCTTTATATGTCCTTCTTTATAAGCCCAAACCATTATACTACCTTCTTTTTCAAATAGTGCTAATGATGGGATTAAGATAGAATTTTTTTTAGGGTTTTTAAAAGTCAATTGAACCATTCCTTCAGAATCAATTAAGATATCTTTATCTATATTTTTATTGAATTTAAATACTACAGGATAAGATATTTTCCCAAATCCTTTTACTTTTGCAATAGTATCTATTTTTAATGGATATTTATTGTTATTTAATAAAAATTCTGATTTAACTATTCCTTTTATTTTTATTAAATCTTTTTCTGATACATTTATTTTTATTTTACTATTTTCATTAGAAGACATAGATATTATTGGTGTACCTGGAGCTACAACTGCTCCAATATCAAAATATTTGGCATTTATATAACCATCAAATGGAGCTTTTAACTCTGTATCAGACAATTGATTCTTTGCTGTTTTTAATCCTTGTAAGGCAGCTTCATACTGTGCTAAATTAGCTAACTCTGCTGCTGCTGCTGATTTCATACCTGCTAATACTTGGTCATAACTTTTTTTTGAAATAGATTTTGTTTTATATAGTTTTTCTACCCTATCGTATTGTGACCTAGCATTTTCAGATATCGC
>NBMF01000040.1 GCA_002084825.1 Fusobacteriia bacterium 4572_74 | reverse complement strand
TTAAATTTAAAAAACAACTAATTTTTCTTCATTTTTGATTATTACTTCGAATAATAATCTTTTTTTATACCCATTCGTAATAATATAATTCCTTAGTATATAAATAAAAAGTAGTTTTCCATATGAAAACTACTTTTAAATAATTTATTGAAACAGATATAATCCAAGGTATCCTAAAATTCCCGAAGATATAATAAGGATAATTGGATTAATTTTTTTCTTATAGGCTATTCCAAACATAAGGATAGATATAATAATTGTTTTTATTTCTATCTTATTTTCGAGTATCCAAGTAGCCTGGGCAATCATATATCCTGCATATAAAATTAGAGCTGTAGTTAAAGATTTTAAAATAAAAAAAATAGCTCTTTTATATATATTTTCTTTCAATTGCTGCAAGATTTTAGATAAGATTAAAATAACAATGATCGATGGAAGTGCAAGTGCCACTGTTGCTACAATAGCTCCTGGAATTCCTGCCACTTTATTTCCGACAAATGTTGCTGTATTCATAGCTATGGCACCAGGGGTCATTTGAGATATAGATAATACATTAAAAAACTCATCATATCCCATAAATCCGTTTTTTTCTAATTCACGTTGTAAAAGTGGAATAGAAGCTAGTCCTCCTCCAAAATTAAACAGTCCTATCTTAAAATACATGGCAAATAATTTTAATATAGTTATAGAATAAGCCATCTATTTCACCTCCAAAATAGATTTTATCTTATTTGGTACAAAAAAAGTAGCAGCAGCTCCTATAAACGCTCCAAGAATAATGAGTAAAATAGGGTTGATATCAAATATCAGTAACAAAATAAATGCAATGATAAAGACAATATAACTCATTCCAGATATAAAACTTTTTCTGCATATTTTTAAAGTCGAGCTTGCAATAAGCCCTATGATACAGGCTCTGATTCCTAAAAAGATACTATAAATTACCGGATTATCAAAAGATTTTCCAAAAAAATTATAGATCAAGGTAATGATTATAAGTGATGGAAATATAATTCCAAGAGAAGCTATAAAACCTCCTAATTTTCCAGCTTTCTTACTTCCTATAAATGTAGAAGCATTTATGGCTATTGTTCCAGGAGTCATCTGAGATATTATAAACATCTCCAAAAGTTCATCCTCTGTGATCCATTTTCTTTTATCTACTAATTCTTTTTCTATAAGGGGTAACATTGCATATCCCCCTCCAAAAGTAAATAAACCTATCTTAAAAAAAGATATAAATAATTCTTTTAACATATTAAAACTCCTTTAAAAATAAAATATATATCAAACTTAATATAAATCGATTGTTATATCCATTCTCTTTTTACTTATTTTTCCTATTTTTTCTTCTGTATCTTTTTTATTAAATTTAAATTTATCTTTCTGGGAATAAATTTTGTGATAAATATTATAAATTTGTTTAAATTTCCATGTATGAGAACATCTTTTTTAGTGTCTATATTTTGATAAAGATATTTTGCCACATCTTCTGGATCAGCTATATGAAAGTTTTTAAAAAGTCCTTTTTCTATTCCCTCCATCTTTTCAAAGGTAGTTTTTGTAGGACCTGGACAGAGAGTGATGACTCTTATATTACTATCTCTGAGTTCTTCTGCAATTCCTTCAGAAAAATTTAACAGATATGATTTTGTGCCGTAGTACACGCTCATGAGTGGGCCACTCTGAAAAGCAGCTGTAGAAGCGATATTAAATATTTTTCCACTTCTTACTTTGATCATATCCTGTAAAAATAATTTTGTAAGGATGGTAGGAGTAATTATATTTAAATTTATTAGATCTAAATCAGACTGGATGTTTTTTTCTAGAAATTCACCGTGATATCCTATTCCAGCATTATTTATAAGAATATCTACTTTCAATGTTTTTTTCTTTATTATTTTATATAGATTGATAGCTCCTATTTCCCCTGATATGTCCAAAGATATTACTTTTATATCTGTTTTGTATAATAACCCTAATTTTTTTTTGAGGTGAGATAGTGCGTTTTTATTTCTAGCTACTAAGATTAGATTGTGATTATTTTTGGCAAAAATATGAGCTAAGTTAAATCCAATCCCAGAGCTAGCTCCTGTTATAAGTGTATATTTCAAAGTTCCCCTTTATTATATTCTAAAAAAGAAACTGATTTATATATAATCAGCCTCCTAATTTTTTTATTTTATAGATGTCTTTACAGAATTATTATGTTCTATACAAAATTTCTTAAAATCATCTGTTTTTAAAGGTTTGGTAAGAAAGTATCCTTGAGCAGTGTTACAATTTAATTTTTTTAAAAGATTAAAAGTATCAATATTTTCAACACCTTCAGCTATAATTTTTAATCCCATAGATCTTCCTAAATCAATTGAAAATTTAACTATATTATAGTTTATCAAATGGAAGATTTCTGAGATAAGATACAGCTGAAAAACTAGTACCAAAATCATCTAAAGCGAAAGTAATACCATATTTTTTTAATTGTTCCATTATTAAGTGTATTTCCTCAAAGTCTTCAATTAGATTCCTCTCCAAAATTTCGAACTCTAAATCTTTTAAATTTTCATTATAATTTTTTATATTATCAATAACTGACTTATTTTTTAGACATGTTACAGGTATATTTAAAGCTAATTTTATATGAAAACCCTCACTTTTCCATTTTTCTTGGATTTCAAGGGAAGATTTTACCAGTGTTTTTGTAAAAGTATTGATTAAATTAGTCTTTTCCATATAGGGCATGAATAAATCTGGAGAGATAATCCCTTCTACAGGATGGATCCACCTGATTAAGACTTCAGCAGAACTAATTAAACCAGTTTTAAAATCTACCTTGGGTTGAAAATAAAGTAAGAATTGATTATTTTCAATGGCAGCAGGCAGTTCATTCAAGATAGAAAGTTTTTTATCGTAGAGTTTATTGATATTTTTATTAAAATAGTAATATGAAAACAGGTTTTTCCTTGCATAAGCTCGGGCTATTTCTGCATTTTGTAGCAACCTTTCTACCTTTCTTGGGTGTCAACAAATTTTGCTACACCTACACTTAGTTCAGGATAGATTGAAATATTACCTATAGAAATATTATGCTTTAAGATCTCAATTTTTTTTTTTTCAAAAGAATAAAGATTATAATGATCCATCAAAAATCCAAATGTGTTGTCTCTAAAATGAAAAAGTTTAGCCCCATCTTGAGACATTTTTATAAAATTAAGGGATAATATTTTCACGAAATCTTCTAGGATAAAATTACCATATTCATTGAGAATTTGGTTAAAGTTTTCGATCTCAAAAAGAGCTAAATATTTACCTTGTAGATGGATTTTTTCTGTAAAAAAAGTATCGAAACATTTTCTATTAGCGATATTTGTAATCCGGTTATAAAATGTTAGTTTTTCAACATCTTTTAATGTTTTTACTATTATATCTATAATGGTTCCATACATAGCGCTGACAATCACAAAACATAAAAGTCTGTATATCCAATTATTAGGAGACTGCATCTCCATAGTTGCAACTTCTAAAGGAAGAAAACTAGTAAGATAACCAGCTATACTGCCAAAGAGGATACCACCTAGATAGCCAAAATGAAATACCGCTAGTATGAGAGGAATATACATAAGATGCATATAAACATATTTAGTTCCACCAGTAAAGTAAACTATTCCCAAGACTAAAAAAATTAATATGGTAATAAGTAAAATTGAGTAGACAATATCCAATTTTTTAGGACGATACCATTTTTTAATAAGTTTAATGAAAAATTTAATATTATGCACAATAAATACCATCCTTGAAAAGTTATATAACCATTATATCCTAATAGCTGTCTTATTCAAAATTAATTTGTAATAAATAGTATTATATTTCTTATTTGACTACTATTTAGTTACAATTAGAATTAATAAATAAATAATAATTACGAATAGTAAAATATTATTGTATAATAGAAATAGAATTGGTACTGTACCTCAGAGATATGATATAAGAAGGTGATTGAAGTTGCTTATGAATAAAGAGCAAGAAAAAATAGCATATACAAAACCAAATGGACATATGCTAATAAAGGGAATAGCAGGAAGTGGAAAAACAACAGTAGGAATATGCAGGATATCATATTTATTAAATAACTATTGTCATGATAAAGATGATAATATTTTATTTATAACATTTAATAAAACTTTGGTTAACTATGTATCTTATTTCTATAATAAGGTCGATAATATAACTCAATATAATATGCATTCATTGTTTGGATTTCCAAAAGATAGGGTAAAAATATCAACAGTTGATAGCTTGATGTATGGATATTTTTTAGAGTATCAAAAAAAATCTAAGATAGAGTTAAAACTTGATTCAACCAATCATAAAAAACATGGTATCTTAAATGAACTGATAGAAAAATCGAAAAAAAAATATAGTGAAATTTTAATCTTTGAAGATGTTAATACTGCTTTTTTATTGGAAGAAATAAATTGGATCAAAGCCTGTAACTACATAGATGAAGCTGAATATCAGGAAGCCAACAGGATAGGGAGCCTAAAGTTAGGGGTAACTACTCAAAAATTACCCAAAAATTCTATAATCAGAAAAGCAATATTTGAATTGATGGAACTCTACACAGAGAATCTTTTGAAAGAAAACATTATAGATTATAATGATATGAGACTTATTGCTTTGGAGGAATTAGAAAATAAAACTAAGAAAAAATATACTCATATTTTGATAGATGAATGTCAAGATCTATCCAAAGTACAGCTGGAATTTATAAGAGGGTTATATGCCAATAAAAATCACTCTAGTTTTACATTTCTATTTGATAGTGCCCAGAGTATATATTCTCACTCATGGCTGGGCATGGGAGGAGAACGGACATTTGCTAGTATTGGTTTTAATATGATAGGGAAAAGTAAAACTTTAAGTAAAAATTTTAGAACCACAACACAGATATCTAAAGCAGCCTATAGCCTCCTAAATAAAAATGAAGTAATAACAGGAAATTCAGACTATGTGAAACCATACCTTATTGATAGATATGGAAACTATCCAATATTTAAAGAATTTTTATCAGAGAGAGAACAGGCTGACTATATAAAAAAATTGTTGGATGGGAGGCTTTCAAAAACTCTAAAAAGTGATATTGCTATAATTGGAAGGACTAAAAATCAGTTATTAAACTTTAAACTTCTAATGGAAAAATTAGGGGTAAAGACAACTTTTATGGATCGTGGAAACAATAATTTTGACTCAAATGAGATAAAATTATTTACTATGCACTCTATAAAAGGAATTGAAACTAAGATAATAATTATGATCTCTTTAAATGAAAAAATATTGCCATTTCACTCATCTAATATAGAAGAATTAAAGGAATATGAAGAGATACAAGAACGTAAACTGATGTATGTAGGGATGACTAGAGCCATTGAGGAGTTATATTTGTTATCCTCTGGAACTCCTAGTAAATTTATAGGAGATATAGGATATAAATATCTACAGATAGATACTGATAAAAAGATGAGAATATTTTATAATATTAGTGTAGATGATTATTATTTTAAAGATAGGTTGATCAATATTCATTCTAACGAAGAGAAAGTAAGACAGTGGCTCATTAAAGAACTTATAGTTACCTATGAATATAGATTAGACCTTATAGAAATTGAATATTCATTAACTATGGGATCTAAAAAATACTTTGTAGATATAGTTATCTATAACAAGAAAAAACCATATATATTTATAGAAACAAAATCAAAGGAAGCTGAATTATTAGATGGTTTTGAACAACTGAAAAGTTATATGATTATGGAAAAATCAGTGGAATATGGAATACTGACAAATGGAAGAGATATAAAGATATATAACTCCAAGTTTTGTGAAGTATCTGAAATACCTGATTTTACGTTGGACATGGTAGAGGAAATTGTAGGAGAAGAATTTATATACTCTGATTTTAAGAAAGGAATACAGATACCGTATCTTGTAATAGATGAAGATACGATCATTGCAGAGGATAAAAATGGTGATATAACATATAATAAAATGGATTTAATATCACTGCCAAAATTTAAATGGGTAAATATATATACAGATTATGAAGATCCAGAAGGGGAAATATTATTACCTAAAGATTGGGGCAGTGATAACGGTAATTATGTGATAGAAAATTATGGAGACAGTATGTACCCGTTGATCTGTGATAGGAACCTGGTGGTAATAGAAAAAAAAGCTCCTAAAACCAATGATATTATAGCAATAATCATGGAGGAGAAATCGGTTTTAAAAAGATATATGAAGATAGGAACATCGATATTACTATCTAGTGAAAATGAGGAATATGAGCCTATATATTTTAATGAGCAGGATATAAATGATTACTTTGTTGGAGTAGCTGTAGGAGTTATTAAATAATGAATAACTGATAACTAAAAAAAATAGAACGTGTATACACGGATAAGGAACAGAAAATATAGGATTTCCAATTGGTATAATTTGTGATAAAGAAAAAGCTATCAACACAGAGTTTATAGTTAGAGCACACAAAGAATCCCAGGGAAAAACTCTGAGAATCTGTATCAAAAAAGGGAGTGATTAAGTGTGGTAAATTTTGAAAAAATAGATGAAATGATAAATATTATAGCCAGTGGCGAAATACCAAAATCTCAGAGTTTTAATGAGTTTGCGATTAATTTTTACTTAGAGACAAAGATTGTGCCTCTTTCAAAATATCTAAAGATGGAAGGTAAAACCAATAAGATGCCTAAGATTATGAATACAAAAAAAGGTGGAGAACTACTTTTTCACACTAAAAAAAATGAAGAGATATTAAAATTTTTAAAGAAAAAAGGGTATAAAGATATTCCTGAGCTAAATTTTACCTGTGTTATGCTCCTTAGAAAGGTTGAAAGTTTGTCAAATTGGAAAAAACTGCTCTCTTATTTTGAGGGAAAGGGAACCATCGAGGAGATTAATAATTCTACTAGAATACAGTTATTGCCAGAGGAGGAAAAGAAGATAGGAAACTTCATAAAGATAAATTTAGAAGTTTCAGATACAGAATTAAATTGGCTGAAAGACAAGTTTAAAATTATATATGAAAACAAAGAGATTTTAAGATCTATAAAAAAAATAGCAAGATAATTATTATATATATAGGGAGGGAATATGTTAAATTTTAATTTTCAGAATAAAACAGAGATAATTTTTGGTAAAGATGTAGAAACACAGGTAGGGAAAAAGGTATCGGAGTACGGAAAAAAAGTATTACTTCATTATGGTGGAACTAGTTTAAAGAAATTTGGACTTTATGATAAGATCATAGAAAACTTAAAAGATGAAAAAATAGAGATATTTGAGTTAGGAGGAGTATTGCCAAATCCTAGACTATCCCTGGTTAGAGAGGGAATAAAAATTTGTAAAGAGAATAATATAGATTTTATCCTTGCAGTTGGAGGAGGAAGTGCTATTGATTCAGCTAAAGCCATCGGTGCTGGGGTAAAATATGATGGAGATGTATGGGATTTTTTTGAGAAAAAGGCTACAGTATCTAAAACTCTTCCATTAGGAGTGGTTTTGACAATTCCTGCAGCTGGGAGTGAATCTAGTAGTGGCAGTGTTATTACAAATGAAGACGGTTGGTATAAAAAATCATTTGGTGGGAATATAATTAGACCAAAATTTACAATTATGAATCCTGAAGTTACATATACCTTACCTAGCTATCAAACAGCAGCGGGTGCAGTAGATATTATGGCTCATGTTTTGGAAAGATATTTTACCAATGAAAAACATGTGGAATTAACAGACAGATTGTCTGAGGCAATATTAAAAACAATAATTTTGAATACTCCTAAAGCCTTAGATTTTCCAGAGGACTACAATGCACGTGCTGAAATCATGATATCTTCAACTATAGCTCACAATAGTCTACTCGATATGGGGAGACAATCGGATTGGGCCTCACATGGTATAGAACATGAACTCAGTGGAATCTATGATATCACACATGGAGCAGGACTAGCTATTATATTCCCTGCATGGATGAAGTATGTATACAAAACTAATATAGACAGATTTGTACAATTTGCTATTCGTATATGGAATGTTGATATGAATTTTAATGATCCAGAAGCTGTAGTTTTGGAAGGAATTAAAAGGACTGAGGAGTTTTTTACATCTATTGATATGCCTACGAGATTATCTCAAGCAGATATAAATAGTGAAAATTTTGAGGAGATGGCAGCTAAAGCTACAGAAAATGGAACATTGGGTAATTTTGTTAAGTTGACCAAAGAGGATATAGTAAATATATATAAGTTAGCAGAATAAAAGTAACGTGAGGTTAAAAATCCCGGGGAAAGAGCTCAATAGCTCTTTCCCCGGGATTTTAATTGTTTAAATTTAATCTAGTATTCCAGTAAGTTTTAATAATGCCTTAGGATCTGGTTGTCTCCCATGAACATTTACAAAACTTTCCTTCATATTTACCGACCCTCCCAATGATAGAAGGTTATCGAAGAAATTATTGGCTAATTTTTTATTGATATTACCATCCTTAGTCATCTCAATATAACTGTCGGCAGAGAGCACTTCAGCCCATTTATATGAGTAATAACCAGCCCCATAGCCACCTGCAAATATGTGACTGAATGAACATTGAAACTTATTATATGACGGTGTTTTTATTACTGAAACCATCTTTCTGACCTCATCTAATTTTTCCTGTACTTGTTTTTTAGAGTATGCATTATCATAGATCATTAGATCAAACAATCCAAATTCAACCTGTCTGTTATTTCCATATCCTTGCCCATAATTTAAAGAATCCAATATTTTTTGGATCAATTCATCAGAAATAACTTCTCTAGTTTCATAATGAATTCCAAATGTTTTTATAATCTCCTTGTTGTTAGCAAACTCCTGTAACCATTGAGATGGATATTCTACTACATCCCATTCAGTTCCATTGAAACCAGAAGCAGAGATATCTTTTGTTTTAGATGTAATAAGATGGAGAGCATGTCCCATCTCATGGAATAGAGTTACTACATCTGAATGATCTAATAATGATGGAACTCCATCTTTACTAGGAGGAAAATTACAAACAATTATTCCTGTTGCAGGAACTCTGATTCCATCTTTTATGTAACTTGTAATCCAACTGTCAGCCCAAGCTCCTCCTCTCTTATTCGTATTAGTTTCTAAATCCATAATCAGATTTCCTAAAAGTACTCCGTTTCTTTCTAATTCAAATACTAAAGCTTTATTATTCCATAATTTTACATCTTTTATTTGTTTAGCTTTCAGATTAAAGATATTGTCTAAAAATTGAAACATCCCTTTAATTACCTTATTTTTTTCAAAATATGGTTTCACTTCACTAGGATTAAAATTATACTTGATCTCCTTTAGTTTTCTTGAAAGGTATGCATAGTCATAGATTTCTATATCTTCATAGCCTAATTTTTCTACAGCAAAACTTTTTAATTCTTTGATCTCCTGAGTAGCCTTTGGCAGAGCTTCCCTTCCTAATTCTGTTAAGAAAGCTATAACTTCCGTGGCATTATTTGCAGTTTTTGAAGCAATGGATAGTTCCCTGTAGTTTTCATAACCTAAAATTTTAGCTTTTTCATTTCTTAACTTTAAAATTTTCTCTATAAGTTCTTCATTTTGAGGTGCCTTTGTAGCGGAAGCTTTATAAACCTTACTCTTTTGATCTAATCCGATACCACTAGATTTAAATGATAATATCTGTTTTTCAAGAATTCTTTTTCTTACATCACTTAGATTTTCAGTTTCATAAATTTTTATGATAGAATCAGCAATCTCTTCATTTTGGCTTAATTTAGAAGTGAATTCATTCATAATGGGAATATATTCTTCATATATTTTTTTCCCTAAATCTGTAATATCTGTTGATATCTCAATCTGTAGTGGGAAAGAAAATTTCTCAATATCATCTAAAAGATGTTCCATTACATCAAAAAAATTATCATATGTTTTATCTTTGATCTCTAATAACTCCTCAATATTATCCTCTACTTTGATTATTTTTTTCTGAAGTTCATCTATAAATTTTTCATCTAGTCTTTTGTAGTTTAACTGCATAATTCTCCTCCTAATTTTATATTGTCTAAACAAATTATACCGCACTTATTTTATATATGTGAAATTTTTTATCGATATTTGATATTTCCCTAAATTTCTATGGTAAAGTTGCAGTAACATTGATATTTAAGTATATCTATGTTACTATTTAAGGAGCATGTCACAGTGATATTAAGGAGTCATAAAATGAATAAAAAAATAATTATTACCATAAGTAGTTTAGCTATTATAGTTGGAATATTTCTTGCTGGAAATGTAGGATTAAAGTTTTTCTTTCATGATTATTTATATGAAACACCAAACTTAAAAGGGCTTACAATTGAAGAAGCCAAACTATTGGTAGGATCGGAATTTAAATTAGTTGATATGGGGGAACAATATTCTGAGTTAAAAAAAGGTGAGATTTACTCTCAGCTGCCAATCTCTTCCAAACACATAAAAAAAAGTAGGCCTATAAAAATTTGGATAAGTAAGGGAATGGATACGGTGATTTTACCAAATTTGAAAGGGGAAAATATGCAAGATGCTAGAGTGATCCTAAGTGATTTAGGAATTAAAGTAGATAGAATTTCCCGTACTATGGAAGGGTATATGAATAATAAAGTGATAGGAACTGACCCTTCAGAAGGGAGTTTGATTTCTCGTGGGAGTTCAGTATCTCTTTTGATTAATGTGAGTGAGATAAAAAATATTAGGATGCCAGATATCCTAGGATTTTCTGTAGGAGAAGGAAAAAAGATTCTTCGAGAAAAAAAGTTAATTATAGGAGATATAAAAAAAGTATATAGGAATGATTTTCCTGAAAATACTATTATTGATACTAGTTATCCAGTTGGGAAAGATGTTTTAGCAGGATCGGTTATAAATATTACAATTACAACTCAAAGTGAGGAGGAATAATTATCAAAGGTAGAATTATTACAAAAATAAAGGGATTTTATTATGTTCAAGTGGAAGAAACTACTTATGAATGTAGATTAAGAGGTATATTAAAGAAAAAAAATAATAGAGACAACTGTGTTACAGGAGATTTAGTAGAATTTGGTGAAGATAGAGTTATTACAAAAGTATACCCTAGAAAAAACATTATCCACAGACCCTTAGTTTCAAATATAGATTATTTGGTTATTCAATTTTCAGCATTGGATCCGAAATTTGATATTGGAAGATTTAATATATTATTACTCAATGCTTTTTATTATAATATCAAACCAGTTGCTGTTATAAACAAGATTGAACTCTTAGATAATGAAGGATTCGAGGAATTAAAGGTAGAATTAGAATTTTTAAAAAAATTGAACATAGAAGTATTTTATATTTCAACCTATGAAAATATAGGAATAGAAAAATTAAAAGACTATATAAAAGATAAAATAACTGCATTTGGAGGACCATCTGGATCGGGGAAATCATCACTACTTAATATGCTTCAAGAGGAAAGGATATTAGAGATTGGAGAAACAAGTAAGAAAAACTCAAGGGGAAAACATACTACTAAAGGAACAACACTTCTACCAATGAAAAATGGTGGATGGGTAATTGATACACCTGGATTTTCTTCAATAGAATTGCCACCAATAAAAACCGTGGATGAGTTAGCTAGCTTATTTGTAGAATTTAATGAATATAGAAGCTGTAAATATAGTAACTGTATCCATATAAATGAGCCTGAATGTGGAATAAAAGATGAACTTAATCGTGGAATTAGTCAAAGTAGATATGACTTTTATCTGTGGTGTTATAAATTTTATACTGAAGAAAGATGGAATAAATATTAGTGAAGTATGATATAATTATTTTATAATCAAATTAAATTTAGGGAGTGACCATAAAAAATGAATACAATTAAAATTGCACCTTCAATTCTATCAGCTGATTTTAGTAAATTAGGAAAAGAAATAATAGAGATAACAAAAGCTGGAGCAGATATGATCCATATAGATGTTATGGATGGAAATTTTGTACCAAATATTTCATTTGGTGTTCCAATTATAAAATCAATTAGAGATAAAACAGATTTAATTTTTGATGTACATTTGATGATAGATGCACCTGAAAGATATATTGAGGACTTTGCTAATGCAGGAGCAAATATGATAGTGGTTCATGCTGAATCAACAATTCACCTTCATAGAGTTATTCAACAAATAAAAAATCATGGTCTAAAAGCCGGTGTTTCATTGAACCCAGCTACACCTGTAGAAAATTTGAAATATGTAATAGATGAATTGGATATGGTATTACTTATGTCTGTTAACCCAGGTTTTGGAGGGCAAAAATTTATACCGTCTACTATAGAAAAAATAAAGGACGTAAGAAAAATGTCTTCTACAATAGATATCCAAATAGATGGTGGTATTACAGATATTACAATTAAACCTTGTATAGAGGCTGGAGCAAATGTATTTGTAGCTGGATCTTTCGTATTTAGTGGAGATTATAAGGAACAAATAGAAAAATTAAGGGGTTAAGGAGGGCATATGTCTTTAGGAAGAGTTAATAAGGTAATAGAAGATTTTACTAAGCTTTTTTATGAAACGGAATCATTGGCACTTAAACAAGGAATCAAATGTTTAACTACGACAGAGCTTCATGTTATAGAGGCTATTGGAAATTGTTCATTGTCTATGAATAATTTATCGGATAAATTAGGTATTACTATGGGAACTGCTACAGTTGCCATAAATAAACTATCCAATAAGGGATTTATAACTAGAAAGAGATCGGACAATGACAGAAGAAAAGTTTTTGTTTCACTATCTAAAAAAGGTGATAATGCACTTACTTATCACAATAATTTTCATAAAATGATAATTTCAAACATTACAAAGAATATAGAAACAGAAAATTTAGAAATATTTACTACAGTATTCATTAAAATATTGGCAAATCTTAAAAATCAAGTAGAATTTTTTAAGCCTGATGTTATTACTAATTTTTTAAAGGGAGATTCTGTAAGTGTTTTAGATATCAAAGGAACTCCTGTGATTAAAAATTTCTTTGCTGGAATGGGTATAAAATTATATACAGAGTTAAAAATAGTATCTAATTCACATAGGGTAATTGGTATAAAAACCCCCGATGATGAAGTGGTGGAGATAAATAGTATAGATGCTAAAAATTTAATAGTGGTAAAAAAAGATATATAAGAAAATAATAGTAGGAGGGGGGGCTAACCTTTCTCCTATTTTTGGTAAAATTAATTAAAATCTAAAAGAAAAAACTGAGTCACGAAAAAAATCAAATTAACCCAGAAAAAATAGAACGCTGATGCTTGTAGCATACACAGATAAAAGACAGATGACCGCAGATAATTTAAATTTTTAGGTTTTGAAACCTAAAAAAAAGATCTATGATAATCTATTAGATCCGCGAATACCCGTAAAGGGAATCACCAATATACTACTCGCAAGGGGTATCACCAAGAGTTCTAAAGATTATTACATAATCTAAGAACCTTGAGATATTAGTTTACTCTGTAAACATAGAATATTGCGAAAAGAGGAGTAAAAATTATGTTATATATAGATGGAATATCCCTGAGTAAATTAAAAGATGAGTTAGACAAAACATTAAAAGCTAGAAAGGTAACTAAAATATTTCAATATTCACCACTGAGTTTATCTATATTTTTAGGAAAACTAAATTTATACATATCAGCCACTCCTAATATGCCTATATGTTATATAGCTACAAAAAAAGAGGTGGCTCCTGATAAACCTATGAGTTTTTCATTGTCTCTTCGAAAATATCTGGTAGGTGCAATTTTAACAGGTGTAGAGCAGTATAAAAAAGATAGGATATTACTTCTTTCATTTGAAAAGATCAACGAATTAGGAGTAAAACAAAAAGTTAAATTAATCGTTGAAATTATGGGAAAACACAGTAATATTATTTTGGTGGATGAAAACTATATGATCTTGGATCTGTTGAAGAAATTTTCTATTGAAGAAAATAAATTGAGACTTCTCATGGGAGGAGCCAAATATCAATTCCCTATTATTACTGAAAAAACATCTCCTTCAGATATATCCAAGGAGGAGTTTGATAACTATCTAGCTGAGAATACATTGGTTCAAAATATAGATGGAATGGGAAAACTTACAGCCAAATATATGACCGATTACAATAAATTTTGTGAGCTTATAAATGAAGCACCATCTCCTACGATCTATAAAAAAAATGGAACTATTGAATATGGAACGATATTGAGACTTCCTTTAGCTGGGTATGAAGAGGTTAAATTTGAATCGATCAATGGGATGATAGATACCTATATATTGGAGACATTAAATTCAGAGCAATTCAACAATCAAAAAAGAACCCTGTCTAAGGTTGTAGAGAAGGAAGTAAAAAGAAATAAAAAAACTATGAAAAATGTAAATAAGGATAGAGAAAAATATTCTACCTATGAAAAATATAAAAAAATAGGAGATATTTTGGCGGCTAACCTATATTCATTGAAGGGATATGAAAAAAGTGTTACCCTCTATGATTTTTATGAAAATTGTAATATAGAAATAGCTTTAAATCCTCAAAGAACTTCCAATGAAAATTTGGATAACTACTACAACCTCTACAACAAGCATAAAAGGGGATATCAGCATAGTGGTGAAAGGTTGGAAATCATAAAATCCGAGATTATATATTTAGAATCTATCCTATCCTTTATAAATCATGCTCAGGACAAGAAAACCTTGGAAGGGATTGAGGAGGAGTTGATAGCTAATAAATATCTTAAAAAGATAGTTAAGACAAAGAAGAAAAAAAAGGTAGCTAAGATCATGCCTCCTACAACGGAGATAGATGGATTAACGGTATATTATGGAAGAAATAATATAGAAAATGAATATGTGACATTTAAAATAGGAGACAGACACGATCTCTGGTTTCATGCCAAAGACGTTCCCGGGAGTCATCTGATAGTCAAAATGAATAGAGATGAGATATCTGATGAGACACTTCATAAAGTAGGAGAACTCGCCAGTCAGCATTCTAAGATAGGACAGGGAGAAACCATTCGAATAGATTATTGCCTTAAAAAATATGTAAAAAAAATAAAAGGAGCAAAACCCGGATTGGTAATTTATTCCAATGAGAAGTCGGTATTTGTGAAGAAGGGGTAGAAGATTTAATTTCATATCTTAATCCAAATCAATTATCAAAATTTGATTTGGATGAATAAAAAAATACAGAACGCCCCCCTTTAGTCCCCCCTCGATCCACGAGTATTTAAATAAAATAATTATGAATTGACATAAAAAAACTATTTATTATACTTTTGAGGTATGATAAATAGTTTTTTTAATTTTTGAATTGTTAATTTAAAACAGTTTAATTATTTAGAATAAATTTTTATTGCTGCCTCTATTTTTTTTAGTAACTTTTGTGGTATAATAAAAAAAATAAAAGGAAGTGACTTCTATGATATTTTATATTGATTTTTATATAGACTCTGAAACCCATGAAATACATCAATCTGTATGCAATTATTTATCTGCTAAAAATAAAATTTATTTAGGCATATATAGAAATTTGGGAATGGCATTGAATCATGCAAAATCAAAAGGATTTACAAGGGCTTCTGTTTGTAATTCTTGCAATGTATCATTTTAGAAACAATAATACTTGGAGCTACTCTGTGGCTCTTTTTGTTTGTTTTTTGAGCCTGACTAAGATCTGACTTTTTTGCCACAGATTTCTATGGATCTAAAAAAAATATAGCTACAGCACAGGAATTTTTTTAGAACATAGAGATTCACTGAGACTAGACCAGAGTTTCATAGAGTTTTTCTCTAGGGAGCTCTTTTTCCCCTCTGTGTATCTCAGTGTCCAAAAGTTTATCTTTTTTCTTGTTTAAAATCTGATTTTGTCTGCGTAATCTGCGACTAAACTTTTATTTTCCTTCTATTATCAATTGTAAATTGTACATTATCAATTATTCTCTCTCATTTCCCTCCTGTGCCCTCCTAAAGACTTCTCCTTGTATTTATACCTCTATACTCGAAATAAAGCAAATGAGAAAGCCTTAAAATCGTTGGTATTACTAGGGTTAAGAGACTAAAATTAGGAAGGGCTACTCAGTACCCTAAAGGGGGTTAAAAATACCCTTAAAGGTAGTATAAATAGCCTTATTTCACCTAAAAATTACAGTAATTTACAATCTCACAACGCAGAGTTTCAGGGGTCACCGAGATTCACAGAGGTAAATCTTTTTTTACCACCAATTTAGAATATCCTACTGCTACAGCACAGGAGATTTTTTTGACTAAAACCCTACTTACCTTGACGCAGACTAGGATCTGACTTTTAAAACACTTCAGCACTAAGAAAATGAGATAAAGAGATACACTAAGAAATTATTTTTTTGACCCTGACTAAGGTCCGACTAGAACTGACTGATATACGACAGGTATATGAGTATTAAGATTTTTTTTTCCTTTCTATGTATACTCTTCTTTGACTTCTTTTTTTTATAAGAGTATAATTGTTAGTGGAATGAAAAATAATCGGAGGTATACAATGGCTAAGGTAAATACAAAAGAAAATTTTCAAGATATATTATGGAAGGGATGCGACAAACTGAGAAATAATATGGATCCAGCAGAGTACAAGTATGTGGTACTAGGGTTGGTCTTTTTAAAATATATAAGTGATAAGTTTGAACTAAAGTATAAAGAATTATAAGAAGAAGAACTAAAAGATGGCTTGGATAAAGGTGAACTCAGTGAAGATAGAGATGAAGATAGAGATGAATATACATCTGAAAATATACAGTTAAAGAATGTACTCTACAAAGTATTTGCTAACCCTAATTTAGATAAAGGGAAATTAGGGGAACTGATCGATATAATAGGAAATATAAATCTACATAGCAAAGATAATAAAAATGATATTCTTTATATGAGAAAGTGGTATCTTTACTGGAATGAAATTGTGCAACAAGCTGTTGCACAATTTCAAAAAGAAACCCTGTTTCAAATTCCTTGGGGTCACCATATCGCCATTATGACCAAGGAAAAGGAGAACAAAAGAGCTATATTTTATATAAAGAAAACCATAGAAAATCATACTTTAGAAAGATTAGAATATGATTAAATAAGGGAACAATTTATAATTTAGAAGTCTTGGAAGGTATCGAAAAAATAATAAAGAAAAGAGGAGAAACAATATGAGAAAATTGAAGAAAAAACAATCCTGAATTAGGTCTAGATTGTATGGAAGCTTTGATAGAATTAGATGAAGTAATAAATGGAATCTATAATAAAAATTTAGATGAAAATATATTGAGATTAGCTAATGAAAAGCCTGGTAATGCAAAAGTTCAAAACATTGCTAAAATGATGAACAATGAAGAATATAGAGAAAAATATAATTATGATGCTAGAGTCTTATATGCTAAAGAACTTGTTAAACAACTAAAGCAGATGTATGGAATGAACCTAACTGATGATTTTGAAGTAGTTGACTATAAATTTAGATGGAATAAAAATATTCGTGATCTTTTAAATGATGCTAAAAAAGATGGTTTAATTTAAAAATTAAAAAATTTTAGTGAGGTATAATTATGAATTTCACAGAAAATAAATTAGAACAAGCAGCTATGAGAAAAACAATAAAAAGATTACTCAGAAAATATAAGTATCCACCAAAAGGTCAAAAAAAGGCTATGGATACAGTTTTGAGACAAGCAAAATTAATGCGTGAACAGATGGTTGGATAATTATTTATACTATAATTAATTTGATAGAGGTATCCGCACTTGCTATTTTTAGCAAGTGAGGATATCTTATTTTTTTAGAGAATGAATATTAAAAATAAGAAAACCTTTCAACGCAGAGAATCCCTGAGAATCAGATGAAAGTTTAATAGAGTTAAATCTTGTTTCTTTTTGTCACAGATTACATAGATTAAAAAATTAAAATCGAAGCTTTTAAACCATTGGTATTCAGAATTACCTGTTAAATAATCAAACTTATCCAATTTTATTTTTTAACCATTCTTTTATTTCAAAAATCATATTTTTTTCATCAATTTTACAATTAATATTATCTAGTTTTTCAGAAATAAATTCCATTTTAAATGATGTATTTAATAATTTTTCCTCTATATCTTTAATCAAAATACTATTCATTGCATCAGAATAAATAACTATAGAATCAATTATACCATCCTTTAAATTTAGATTTAGATCAATTTCTCCCCATTTAAATCTATTCACAAAATTTATATCAAATTTAGGAGTTTCTCCATATTTCCATTTCCAAGAAGAATATTTTTCGTATAAATCTTTTATAAAATCTTGATTTTCTACATACTCTACCTCTGATTTACCTTTATAAATCTCAAGAAAACTACTTATAAGATTATTTTTTAAGTTTTCAATTGTTATATCCTCTTTAATAGTTTTTAAATTTACAACTCTAGAACGAATTGATTCAATCCCTTTAGAAACTATCTTTTCTTTGGATACTTTTAAATATTTACTTAATTTATCCATGTTGGCATCCACAAGTATAGTCCCATGATGATAGGATGAATTTGACATCTCATAAAATGCATTCCCTGAAAATTTTCTTTCCCCTGCTAATATATCATTTCTTCCTGAAAATTTAGCATCAATTCCTAAATTATTTACAGCTTTAAGGATTACACTTAGCTGTTTTTCTAAATCATATATTTTTTTATCCATAACAAAAGTAAAATTTAAATTCCCAACATCATGAAAAACAGTTCCTCCACCAGATAATCTCCGTGCGATCTTTCCACCGTCTGCTTCAAAATCTTTACATTCACATTCTTTCCATGGATTTTGATTTCTTCCTATTACAATAGTATTGTCATTTTGCCATAGATACAATATTATTTCATTTTCTTCAACTTTTCCCAGCAAATATTCTTCCACAGCTAGATTATGCCATGGGTTATATGATGTTGAACATATTATTTTAGTTGAAATATTATTATGCAAAGTGTATAGCTCCTCCTTCCACACTCAATGCTGCTTCATGTATTGATTCAGCAGTTGTTGGATGTGCAAATATAGTTTCTGTTATTTGCTTTGTAGTAAGACCATTATTTATACAAAGTGTCACAGAAGAAAGTAGATCTGTTGCATGTGCCCCTATTATCGTGCTACCTATTATTTTCCCAGTTGATTTATCTTTTATTATTTTAACAAAACCTTTAGGCTCTCCCAATGTTAATGCCTTACCATTTGCAGACATAGGAAATTTCCCTATTTCTACTTCTATTCCTTTTTCTCTTGCAATTTTTTCAGTAATTCCTACAACTGCTATTTCAGGTTCAGTGAAAATAGCACTTGGAACTGCTGAATAATCAATAGTTTTATTTTCTCCTAAAATATTCTCTACAGCGACTATTCCTTGATGTGAAGCAACGTGTGCTAACTGCCATACATTTGTAACATCACCTATAGCATAAACATTTGGAATATTTGTCTGCATTTTCTCATTGATTTTGATACCTTTTTTCTTTTCATTCATTTCAATACCTAATTTTTCAATACCTAATCCTTCAAAGTATGGCTGTCTTCCAACTGCAACTAACACTTTATCACATGAAATATATTTACTTTTTCCATCCTTAACAAATGAAACTATAGATTCACCATCTTCAGTATCGTCAATTGATTCAACTTTTGAACCTGTATATAATTTAATCCCATCCTCTTTTGCAATTTTACTAATTTCTTCACAAACATCTTCATCTAAAGAAACTAATATTTCATCTGCATATTCAACCACAAAAACTTCCACTCCAAAGCTCTGATAAATAAAAGCAAACTCCATCCCTATAACTCCTCCACCAACTATTACTAATTTTTTTGGTAAACTTGTCATATTCAAAGCTTCCTTACTTGTCAATACATTCTTAGATTCTATTCCTTTAATAGGTACAATCGAAGTTTCTGATCCAGTGGCGATTATTATATCTTTGGTATTTATAGTTGTTTCTGTTCTGTTTGTTTTTACAAATACAGTATTCCCATCTACAATTTCACCATTTCCATTTATTTTTTCTACATTATGTTTTTCCAAAAGGTATTCAATTCCACCTTTAAGTTGATTTTTAATAGTATCTTTTCTCTCAATAACTTTTTTCATATCCACAGAAATATTTTCAGCAAAAAGACCAAAACTATCAGCTTTTTTCATATTTCTATAGATTTCTGATGAACGTACAATTGCTTTTGTAGGTATACATCCATGATTTAGGCAAGTTCCACCCACAGATTCTTTTTCAATTATAACTACTTTTTTCCCCTGCTTGGCTGCATAAATTGCTGCAACATATCCTCCTGGACCTGCTCCAATTATAGTTATATCTGCTTCTATTTCTTTCACTTGAGGTTTCATCAAATTATTAAAATAATTAAACCCTCCTGCTTTTTCGGTACACTCTTCATTTTTTAATCCATCTATTTTAAATAAAACATCTCCTATATTAATAGTATCCCCTTCATCTATAGAAATTTCTTTGATAATACCACTGGCATTAGATTTTGTAGAAACATTTCCTTTTTTAGTTTCAACCTGAACTAGGAGATCTCCTACTTTTATCTCATCCCCTATTTTCACATTTATTTTTCCTACACTTCCACTTTTACTTTCTCCGGACAGTTTTTCAAGTTTTATTTCAATCATTGTTGCGCCCCCATTCAAAATATTTGAGTTATTTTATCTAATAACTCATATAAAGAAAAGGCCATTAAAATAATATGCCTTTTCTGTAGTAATTAAATTTTTTTTAAAATCTTTTTTTTTAATATTATTTGAAATCTTTTTCAAATTCATCTACTGAATCTTTTAATAAAGTTACACTATATGCTATAGCAGGTCCTCCACCAAAAGCTACCGCTACCATTGCAGCTTCCATAATCTCTTCACGATTAGCTCCTGCTTCTAAAGCTTTAAAGGTGTGAGATACGATACAATATTCACAACGACTAAAAACGGCTATGGCTACACTGATTAATTCTTTCGATTTTGTATCCATTGCTCCTGGTTTATAAGTTGCACCTAACAGTCCCATAAAAGCGTTTACATGTTCACCATTAGTTTGACCTAAATCTTGTAGCCCTCCCATAAGTGCATCTAACAATTCTCTTGGATTTTTTTTCATTTTTTCCCTCCATATTTCATTTTTTAATAGTAGCTATAACAACTAGTAGTATAGCAACTATCTTGGCTTAAATATAACATTATCATTTTAATAAGTCAACACTTTTATAAAAAAATACTTATATAAATAAATTTATATCTTTGTAAATTTACATTTTACTTGCTATTAATTGACTATTGAAATAATTTATATTAACATATCACCAACAAATAATTATATTTTATGTATAATTTAATATTTATTTAATATAACATCATCCTCTATAAGGAATTAAAATAAGACCTCTAACGAGAGGTCTTATTTTAATTCCTAGTGTTGTATTTGATTTTCTAAATATTTGCCTTATCCAACTTTACTTCTAATCATTCTTTAAATTTATATCTATAAAAGTATTTATTTCTCTACCTACTTCTCAGTTTCTGCATTTTCTACCAATTTATTTAATACTTTTTTAAAAATCCACATGTCCTCGTCAGAAATATCTCTAGTGATTAAATCACTAAACTCTCCACCTAAGGGTAACAATTCTTTTCCCAATTTTTTACCCAATGCGGTTAAGCATATATATGTCACTCTTCTATCTTTTATATTTTTTTTACGCTGTACATATCCTTCTTTTTCCATTCTGTCAATCAGTCTTACCACTGTAGATTTTTTTATATCCATCTTTTCAGATAGCTCAGTTTGATTAATATACTCACATTTACCTAAAAAATATAAGGCTATCCACTGAACTCTCGTAATCTTATAATCGCTTAATTTTTCATTAAAAATATGTGCAATTTTTTTTGAAACTTTATTCGTTATAAATGCAATACAATCATCACTCTTAAACACACTACTCCTCCTAATACTATACACTACATAATAAACTAAACATTTAAAATCTAGTATTAAATATTCTTAATTTTAATATTCATGAAACTTATTATTTTATTCCAAATGGCATTTTTGTAGCTAAAAAATGATCTCGGGTAAAAACTTCATATAAATTAAGTTCCACTTTATAATAACATATTTTGTTAGAGTATAATATAGATATTTCTCTACAAGCTCTTATTTTATTCGTTTTTATGTTGCTTTTAATCATAATAGCTATAGTTTTTAATAAAAAAAATTAAATGTATATTATTCTACTATTACAATATAGAACTCTGAGAAAGAAAGCACCTAAGAAATTTACATTTAGAAAATAATTTTTGATTATTTCTTACCTAATGCTAATTATTCTTGCTTTAGTTTCTTTAACGAAGAGAAACCATAAGAAGGAAAAGTAGTTTAGTGTAAAAAAAAGGGTTTAGCACAATTTTGTGCTAAACCCTTTTACTATAACCTACTTAGTTTCTTCAGTTTTTACTTCTACTTTTTTAACTGGCTTAGGTAATAATTCTTTTCTACTTAAGCTAATCTTTCCTTTTTCAGTTGAAATAACTTTAACTTCAAATTCATCTCCAACTTGTAACACGTCTTCTACATTGGCTACTCTTTCATGAGAGATTTGAGAAACATGTAATAATCCGTCTTTTCCTGGTGCTACTTGCATAAATGCTCCAAATGAAGCTATTTTTACAACTTTAGCTGTATAGATTTCTCCTACTTCAACATCTTTTACATACCCATTCACTAATGAAACAGTTTTATCTAATGCATCTTTATCTACAGCAAAGATTAATACTTTACCAGAATCATCGATATCAACTTTAGCTCCAGTTTCTTCTACAATACCTTTGATATTCTTCCCGGCAGGTCCGATTAATGCAGATATTTTATCTGTATCAATTTGCATTTGATATACTCTAGGAGCTGTAGCTGCTAATTCTTCTCTAGGAGCAGGGATAGCTGCATTCATAACACCCAATATTTGTGTTCTTGCTACCAATGCTTGCTCTAAAGCTATTTTCATAACTTCTTCATCTATTCCTGTGATCTTGATATCCATTTGAAGTGCTGTGATTCCTTTAGAAGTTCCAGCTACTTTAAAGTCCATATCTCCTAAATGATCTTCTAATCCCATGATGTCAGTTAAGACTACATAGTCATCTCCCTCTTTAACAAGTCCCATAGCTATTCCAGCTACATGTTCCTTGATAGGTACTCCAGCAGCCATAAGTGATAATGATCCACCACAGATACTTGCTTGAGAAGATGAACCATTTGATTCAGTGATCTCAGATACTACTCTGATTGTATATGGGAATACTTCTTCAGTTGGTAATACATAAGAAAGTGCTCTTTCAGCTAATGCTCCATGTCCTAATTCTCTTCTTCCTGGTCCTCTCATGAATCCAGGTTCTCCTACTGAGTAAGAAGGGAAGTTATAGTGAAGATAAAATTTCTTGAAGAAAGTTTCATCTAATCCATCGATTAATTGTTCATCTTGCTTAGTTCCTAGAGTAGTAAATACCATTGCTTGAGTTTCTCCTCTAGTAAACATTGCTGATCCATGAGGTTGAGATAAGATATCTATCTCTGCGAAAAGATCTCTTAATTCATTAGTTTTTCTTCCATCTACTCTATGTTTATTATATACAATAGCTTCTCTCACTAAATGTTTCATAAGGTCGTGATAGTATTTAGCAAAATCAAATGCTAAAGCTCCATCTAATACTTCTTCACCAGTTTTTTCTATATAGTTAGCTGTAAATATCTCTAATAATTCAGCTTCTAATCCGTTTACTTCATCTTCTCTAGCATGTTTTCCGATTGTTAATACAGCTTCTTTTAATCTTGCAGTTGCTTTTTCATCGATAAAAGATTTAACAGTTTCGTCGATTGTAGGTGCAGCAAATTCCATATTTTCTTTTGCAATTAATGCAGCAAAATTCTCTTGAAATGCACATATTTTTTTGATGTTGTCATGAGCAAATAAGATTGCATCTAACATAACTTTTTCGGATAATTCAGCTGATCCAGATTCTACCATGTTTACAGCTTCTTTTGTTCCAGCTACTGTTAATTCTAAATCACTGTTTACTAATTGAGCTGGGCTTGGATTTAAAACGAATTCTCCATCTATCATTCCAACTGTAACTGCTGATACAGGTCCTAAGAAAGGAATATCAGAAACCATTAATGCTGCTGATGATCCAATGATCCCAAGGTAATCAGTAGTACAAGATTTGTCATATGACATTACTGTATTTACAATGTGTACATCATAGTTGAATCCTTCTGGGAACATTGGTCTGATTGGTCTGTCTATTAATCTAGCTGTTAATGTAGCGTTTGTAGAAGGTCTAGCTTCTCTTTTCATAAATCCACCTGGCATCTTTCCAGCTGCATAATATTTTTCTACAAAATCAACTGTTAATGGGAAAAAGTCAGCTCCCTTTCTAGGTGCTTTACTTCTAGTTGCTGTTACTAATAATGCAGTTTCACCACATTCCACTAATACAGCTCCTCCAGCTTGTCTAGCTAATTTTCCAGTGGACATTTTTAATATTTTCCCACCAATTTCTAACTCCATGCTTTTTTCATTAAACATATTTTCCTCCTATTATATTGGATAAGCTCAAGGCATTATCCTTACACTTTATTTTCTGAATTTAACTATCTGATATCTAATTGCTAACGTTTTATGTTAAAATATAAAGGAAAATAAATTTACAATATATAATTATTTTGGAGGAGAATATGAAAAAAAAATTAATTATAGGAATATTTTTTATCTTGAGTATCTCTATTTTTGCCAAAGAAACATATGTAAAAGGAAAGATACTTTCTATACTAAAGGAAGAAAAGTTTACTGATGATGAATATATTACTTCTGTGACCGATTTTTATGTGGAAATTATGGAGGGAGAGGAGAAGGGAAAACTTTTAAGGATTTCTCATCCTACCTATAAAGAAAAAGAACATAATTTATCTTTTAAGCCCAATATGAATGTAGTTATATACAGAGATACAGGAGAGAATTATATCATTGAGAGGGATAGGAGGGGAAGTCTATATTTTTTAGTCTTACTTTTCTTAGGATTGACATTATTTATTGCAAAGAAACAAGGTTTAAAGGCAATCTTATCTCTAGGGATAACAGGATTTCTAATATTTA
>NBMF01000039.1 GCA_002084825.1 Fusobacteriia bacterium 4572_74 | reverse complement strand
TTATACTTTTAGGAGGCTTTTTGTCTAGAATAAAAAAAGTTTGCCTTAAACCATAGTTTAAGGTGTATACTCAGGATATAAGAAATTAGGAGGTGATTTATGACTATAGATGAGGTATCAAAACATTTTCGGATATCTAAATCTAAGCTTAGATATTATGAAAAAAATGGAGTTATTAAGGAGATTACCAGGGATAGCAATGGTAATAGAGCATATACAAATAATGACTTAGTTTGGATAGATTTTTTTCTTAATCTCAAAGAGACAGGGATGTCACTAAAGGAGATAGTATATTATATAGGGTTAAAAAAAGGTGGGGAAAAAACCGTTGTAGAAAGAAAGAAAATTTTGTTAAATCATGTAGATATAATACAAGAAAAGATAGAGGAACTGAATTTGATAAAAGAAGAGGTTTTGGAACAGGTAAAAAGATATGAGGATGAGGAAGGAAATTGTATTATTAAATGTAAAATTTATGAAGAGGAAGGTTGCTAAAATTTCAAAAAAGATAGATAAATGCTTTGAATAGATATAAGTATGAAAAAATAATTAATGTATGGGCAATTCATGAATCGCCATACAAGGAGGAAAAAAATGTTAAATTTTAATTTTTACAATCCCACAGAGGTTGTGTTTGGAAAGGGTCAGATGAAGCAGTTAGATAAGTTAGTGCCTAAAGATTCTCGTATACTTGTTACATATGGCGGGGGATCGGTAAAAAAATTCGGAACTTTAGATAAGGTAATAGATGAGCTAAAAAAATCAAATAGAGAAATATTTGAATTTGGAGGTATAGAGCCTAATCCTAAATTTGAAACTTTGGTGAAAGCTGTCAAACTAGTAAGAGAGGAAAAAATCGACTTTATCCTAGCTGTTGGAGGAGGTTCTGTTATGGATGGAACTAAATTTATCGGAATAGCTTCATGTAAAGATGACTATATAGAAAAAGAAGAAGAACTATTAACCCAAGGAATGATATCGGTTGATAAAACTATACCATTTGGAACTGTAGTAACTTTACCAGCAACAGGTTCAGAGATGAACAATGGAGGAGTAATAAGTAATGGGGAAAATAAATTGGCTATTTCTAGTAAAAAATCGTTTCCAATATTTTCTATATTAGATCCAGAGCTTACGTATACTTTACCTAAAACTCAGATAGCTAATGGAATTGTAGATACATTTATTCATACAGTAGAACAATATGTTACTTATCCAGTAGATGCAAAATTTCAAGATAGAACTGCTGAAGGAATCCTTCAAACATTGATAGAGGTAGGAAAAGAAACTATAGAAAATCCTACTAATTATGAAGCAAGAGCCAATTTAGTATGGTCAGCTACAGAAAACATAGTTTGGGGATGACAACTAAGTTATCAGATTATGGAGTAGGAACTGATGATATAGATAATATTATTAATTCTTTAGAATCACACGGAATGGTAAAATTATCAGAAAGAGGAGATCAAACTCTAGAGATAACAAGAGAAATCATAGAAAAAGCATTGTAAAAATTATTAGATTCTAATTTATTATATTTGGATTTTTTTCATATTTTGTATAAACCTTCAAATTGGTGTAAACTACAATTACATTAATTTGGAGGTTTTTTTATGATGAGAAGGAAGTAGAAAACAGCGAGGAATTTAAGAAGGGACTACTGCAAGGAATATTCTGTTAATGTAACTTGAATAATTAAATAAGGAGAAAATAGAATGAAAAGTATACTTACACCAATGATTACAGAAAAAATAACATTAAAAAATAGACTGGTATATCCACCGATGGCATCATCAAAAGCAACAGAGGATGGCTTGGTATCTGTAGAAACACTAAAGTTTTATGATAATATTACAAGGTCTAAAAACATAGGTTTAGTGATAGTAGAACATAGCTATATATCTATAGAGGGAAAAGCAAGTCCTAAGCAAACTTCTATTGCCACAGATGAAACAATAGAGCCTATGAAAAAACTAGTAGAGGTGCTACATAAAAACGAAACAAAGGCTATCCTACAGATAAATCATGCAGGAAGTGCAATAACAAAGAAGATAACAGGTGAAGAGCTAGTAGGAGCTTCTGCTATTCTTAATCCTAGAAAGGGAAATATCCCAAAGGAGCTAAGTTTAGAAGAGATAGCTGATCTTGTTAGAAAGTTTGCTAATAGTGCCAAGAGGGCAAAGTTATCTGGATTTGATGGAGTAGAGATACATTCGGCTCATGGATATTTATTAAATCAATTCCTATCACCATTATCTAATAAGAGGGAAGATGAGTATGGTGGGATTCTAAAAAACAGGATAAGAATACATCTAGAGGTAGTGGAGGCAGTAAGGAAGGAAGTGGGAGAAGATTACTCAATATTTCTTAGATTGGGAGCAACAGACTATGCAGATGGAGGAACGACTATAGAGGATAGTAAGATAGTTTCAGTAGAACTAGTGAAGGCAGGAGTCGATGTATTAGATATATCAGGTGGATTTTGTGGCTATATTCCTGAGGGTGTCGATCTAAAAGAACAAGGGTACTTTCAATCTCTAACTTCGGCAATAAAAAAAGTTGTGGAGGTCCCTGTGGTACTTACAGGTGGAATCACAAATATTATTGATGGGAATAGACTAATAGAGGAAGAAAAGACAGACCTTGTAGGAGTAGGAAGAGCTATTTTTAATGACTATACATGGAGTGAAAGAGAGATGAAGAGAATATAGTTCTAAATATTAAATATTGATAGAGATAATAAAAATAAAAAGAGGAGACTGCTACAGGCAGTCTCCTCTTTCACAATCCATCTTACATTCCTTGACTGGCAGCCATAAGGAAAGGAACAATTTGTTTTTTTCTTGAAACTACACCGTCTAGCCAGGCAGTCCCAACTTCTAACTCTACATTGAATCCTTTTTCTACTAATTCAGTAGAATTTCCCAATGCCAGAATTTTAGAACCGTTATTAACTATATCAGTCATAACCAGTAGGAATAGGTCGTAGTTTTTTTCATCTATCATTCCATTCATAGCAGATTCTAGATCTTCTCTATTGCTGAGTAATCCATCTATATCAACGGTATTGATCTGTGCTACAGCAGTCTGAAATTTACCCATAGAAAATTCTTTCATATCCATAGTTATGATCTCATTGGAAGTCTTATCTCCTAAAGAAGTCCCTGCAATAAGCATTTTCATTCCATATTTTTCATAATCGAGTCCTGCAATTATAGCTAATTCTTTGGCAGCTTCTATATCTTTTGGAGTAGAAGTAGGAGATTTAAATATCAATGTATCCGATAAAATAGCACTAAGCATAAGTCCTGCTATAGTTTTATTAGGAGTAATTCCTTCCTCTTTAAATAATCCGTAAATTATTGTACAAGTACAACCAACAGCTGAGGCTCTAATCATAAGTGGTTCAGAAGTTTCAAAATTTCCAAATTTATGATGGTCTATTATCTCTAATATCTTAGCAGTTTCAATTCCATCCACTGATTGAGAGTTTTCGTTGTGATCTACTAAGATAACTTCATTTTCCCCAAAATTCATAATATGCTTGGATCTAATAGTGGAAAATATAGTTCCATCTTCATTCACAACTGGGAAGTTAGTTTGAGAAGAATCCTTCATAATATCTTGGATATCTTCTATAAAATCAGTAGTTTTAAAATGGAAAAAGTTTTTATACTTTAAAATGGACTTTACAGGTACCGATTGAGATATCATCTTAAATGTTTTGAAAATTCCCTTATTAACCCTAACAACTGGTATATTTATATCATAATCAGGAACCTGATCATTTTCATCTACACATAAAAATATGATTTTTGCTCCAGCTTTTTCAGCATTTTTTATATGTCCAGAAAAAAGTGTAGTGATTACTACATCTCCTTTAGAAATTTTAGCTAATTCAGAAACTCCTCTCAGTCTACCTTCTATCTTACCTGTAGGATATACTCCGTTGAGAATAACTGAAAAATCTTTTAAAGATTCCCAAACATTTTCAAATGTTGTTTCATACTCAAAGAAGATATCTCTGGTACTCATCTCTAAATATGCATTTGCAATCTCCGATATATGGATCATATTTTCTAATTTATTGTTTTTATTAACAACAGGTAAACTTGAATAATTTTCAGTAGTCATAATCTCTAATGCTTTTTGAATAGAGTCAGTTTCCTTTATTAATTCCTTTTCCACCTTAGTCAGATCTTTGACTTGTGGTTTTATAGTAGTGAGTAGCGGTGGTGTTGCTACATTAAAATGATTTAAAATAAATTCAGTTTCCTTATTTAATTCTCCTAATCTTACAGCTTTTGTATTGAGTCCTAATTGACCCTTAAGGTTAGAATATGCAATAGCTGAACATATGGAGTCTGTATCTGGATTTTTATGTCCGAAAATTAAAACCTGATCTTTCATTGTTGACCTCCTAAAATCATAGTGAAATATCATAAGCCCTATCTATTGCAGATAAAAACTCCTAATTCACTGTGTTTATATATATTTTTTAACCTAAATATATTACCATTTTAATCACTAAATAACAAGAGTAAGTTATAACTGAAAACGAACAATGGAATTAAAATATTTGTTTATTTTAGGTGATTAAATAACAAGAAATAAAGTTTGCACAAGTCGAGTTAATAAAAGAAACTTGAAATTAAAAAAAAATATTGTATACTTTAATATAAGATTATATTAATGTTATCTCCGAGTGGAAATTTCTAAGGATGTTTTGATATCTATGAAATTACACCAATGGGTCTTTTAGGAAACTAAATTTCCTCCCGCACTTGGAAAGGAGTAGACCAAAATAAGGAGGAATATATTATGAAAATTTGTAGAATTGACATGAGTACTAAGACTGTTAGTTTTGAAGAAGTTAAACCTGAATATGTAGGACTAGGTGGAAGAGGATTGACATCACGAGTAATATCCGATGAAGTTAATGCAATAGCACATCCACTGGGGAAAAATAATAAATTAGTAATAGCCCCAGGTCTTTTTGCTGCAACTTTAGCACCAAGTTCAGGAAGATTAAGTGTAGGAACAAAGAGTCCATTGACTGGTGGAATAAAAGAATCTAATGCAGGTGGAACAGCAGCTCAAAGTTTAGCAAAATTAGGATATAAAGCAATTATTATAGAAAATAAACCTGAAAATCATGAATTAAATCTTATAAAAATAACTCCTGAAGGAGTGACAATAGAAGATGCTAGTTATTTAAAGATGACTGGAAACTATGACGTAGGAAATATTTTAAGAGAAAAATATGGTGAAAAAATAACTGTAATGTCAGTAGGACAAGCTGGAGAAATGAGATTAACTGTAGCGTCAATTGCAGTGACAGATCCAGAAGGAAGACCGACAAGACATTGTGGTAGAGGTGGAACTGGAGCAGTTCTTGGATCTAAAGGAATAAAAGCAATAGTTATTGATCCTGGAAAAGAAAATAAAATTGAATACTATGATATAGATAAGTTTAGAACAGCAGCTAGAAGTTTTTCTAAATCAATATTAGCCCATCCAGTATCTGGACAGGGATTACCAACTTATGGAACTGCAGTTCTTGTAAATATTTTGAATGAAGCTGGAGGATTACCTACAGATAACTTTAGAAATGGAAGATTTGAATTTGCAGAAAATATCAGTGGAGAAACAATGTTTGATACTATTCAAAAAAGAAATGGAAAGGCAACTCATGCTTGTCATCCTGGATGTATAATGCAATGTTCTCAAGTATATAATGATAAAAAAGGGAATTATCTTACAGGTGGATTTGAGTATGAAACTATTTGGGCATTTGGAGCTCATTGTCATATAAAAGACCTAGATTCAATAGCTACGATGGATAGAATGTGTGATGATTTTGGAGTGGATACTATAGATACTGGAGTTGCAGTAGGAATAGCAATGGAAGGTGGATATTTAAAATTAGGTGACGATAAGGGTGCAATAAAACTATTAGAAGAGATCGGTAAGGGATCACCTATTGGAAGAATTATAGGTAATGGTGCTGCATTTACAGGGCAGGCATTTGGAACAGAAAGAGTACCGGTAGTAAAAAGACAGGCACTTCCAGCCTATGATCCAAGATCAGTAAAAGGACAAGGAGTAACCTATGCAACAACTCCAATGGGTGCTGACCATACAGCAGGATATGCAGTTACATCAAATATATTAGGTGTAGGAGGAGTTGTCGATCCATTGAAAAAAGATGGTCAGGTGGAATTATCAAGAAATCTCCAGATAGCAACTGCAGTTTTAGATAGTTTAGGTTTTTGTATATTTGTAGCTTTCTCTATATTAGATGATGCAACAGCTTTCCCTGAAGTAGTTAATATGATAAATGCAAAATATAATACTAATTTTGATGCTAATGAAGTTCTTGCAAGTGGACAAGAAGTATTAAAACTAGAAAAAGCATTTAATGAAAGAGCAGGAATAACAAAAGCTCAAGATAGATTACCTGAATTTTTTAAAGAGGAAGCAGTTGGACCTCATAATGTAACTTTTGATTTTACAGATGAAGAATTAGATGAAACACTAAAATTTTAGGAGTTTTAAGATGGAAAATATTCATATAGAAGTGAGACTTTTTGCTTATCTGAGGGACTTACTCCCTCTAGAGAGCAGAGGGATAAAAAAAATAGAAATAAAAACTACTCTGACAATTGATAATTTAATGGATAATATTGGAATTGTAGAAAAAGAAATTATGATAGTTATAATCAATGGAATAAGGAGATTAGATTATAACGAATCTATGAAAGAAGGAGATAGAGTAGCCATTTTCCCACCTGTAGGAGGGGGATAAGATGAATAGATATTCTAGAAATAAAAAATTGATATCTCCTACTGAACAAAAAAAACTATCTAAATCAACGGTAGTTATATTAGGTCTAGGAGGATTAGGTGGATATGCAGTTGAGATGCTTACAAGGGTAGGAGTAGGAAAACTTATCCTTGTAGATTTTGATAAATTTGAGACAACTAATTTGAATAGGCAGATAATTTCTACAGAAGATAATTTAGGATTATTAAAAGTAGAGGAAGCCCAAAAAAGAGTGAAATCCATAAATCCAGAGATAGAAGTTATGGCAGTAAATAAGAGGATATCTAGTAATAATATCGATGACATCATAAAAGAAGCAGATGTAGTAGTAGATGCACTAGATTCATCTGTATTAAAAAAAATTGTAGAACGATCTTGTAATAAAAATAATATTCCTATGGTTCATGGAGCCATAGGAGGCTGGATAGCACAGGTAGCGGTGATCATGCCGGGAGATTTTATTCTGGATAAAATTTATAAGGAGGATGACCTAGAAAATAAGATGGGGAATCCTAGTTTTATTCCAGCATTGGCAGCCTCTATACAGGTAGGAGAAGTGATTAAGCTCCTACTAAATAAAGGAGAATTATTAAATAATGAGATATTATATATTGACCTTGAGTATAACAGTTTTACAAAATTAAAAGTATAATAATTAAAATAGAGGGGGATAATCATAGGATTATTCCTCTCTATTTTAATTATTATGTTTTATTAACTAATAGAATCATGTTAATATTATTGTATAAAATATATTGAAAAAAAGGAGATTAAAAAGATGTTTTTTGTATTAAATAGCAGGTATAGAAGAGAAAAAATAGAGTTGTTGGGAAAAATAGATAAATTGAGAGGCAGATTGGAAAAATTAGGTAGGAATAAATTAGAAGTTCAGAATGAATATAAAAAAATAGAAGAAGAAAATATAGTTTTAAAGCAAAAATTAAAAGTTAAAAATGGTGAATTAAGGGAATTAAAATTAAAATTAGGCGATATAGATGGTAGGTTGAAAATAAAGGTGGAGGAAAAAACAAGAGAATATGAAGAAAAAATGAAAAGAATGCAGTCTTCATATGACAAACTGATATTTGAATTGGATGAGATAAGACATAGATAAATAAAATCAACATCTGATATTAAAAAAATTTGGACGCAGACTTTAAAATGAATTTAAAAAAAAGACTTTTTAAGACTAAAACTAAAGGAAAAAGTCAGGGTTTATCGTCATTTAAAATTCAGAACTTAGTATATGTCAAAAAGTTTAAAAGTTAATCCTATTGATTTATCTTTTAAAAGAATAGAATTTAAGGTATAATTCATAGATATAGAAAGAAAAGAGTAGGAGGAAATTAATGAATATATTAACGAGAAAAGAGGCCAGTAAATTAGTTGAAAAACTAAAAAAAAGTGGAAAAAAAGTGGTCTTTACCAATGGATGCTTTGATATTTTGCATGTGGGACATCTGAGATATTTAAATGAAGCCCGTGAATGTGGAGATATATTGATAGTAGGAGTAAACTCTGACGATTCTGTAAGAAGGTTAAAAGGTCCTACAAGACCTATAAATGGTGAGATGGATAGAGCAGAATTGCTGTGTGGATTAAAGGCTGTAGATTATTCAGTAATATTTCCAGAGGATACTCCTGTAGAGATAATAGAGGCGTTGAAACCGTCTATCCATGTAAAGGGAGGAGATTATAAGAAGGAAGATCTTCCTGAGACTATAGTGGTAGAGAGAAACGGAGGAGAGGTAAGGATACTTACTTTGGTAGATGGGAAATCTACAAGTAATGTAGTAAAAAAAATAGCGGGAAACAAAAACTAAAATATAACTCTTTTCTTGTTGTCGGTTTTTTACGATGTCAATAAAGTACAACTATAAAAAGGATGGGTTGAAAAAAGGAGAATGTAAATATGAAAAAAATATTATCATTTGAAGAATTGACAGAATTAGCAGTTAAATTGGCTGAATTTGTAATTCCAAATGACGTAATAGCACTGGTAGGAGATTTAGGTACAGGGAAAACAACTCTGACTAAAACAATAGCTAAAGAATTAGGAATCCCTGGGAATATAAAAAGTCCCACATTTAATTATGTATTGGAACATCTAGGTGGGAAAATGCCGTTATATCATTTTGATGTTTATAGATTGTCTGATCCTGAAGAAGTATATGAGATTGGGTATGAAGATTATCTGCATAACGATGGACTTACAATAATAGAATGGGCCAACATAATAGATACAGAATTGCCCAAAGAATATATAGAGATAAAAATGGATCATAGAGATGAAAATTCTCGTGAAGTTGAGATGAAATTTATTGGGAATGAAAAAAGAGAGAAGGAGTTAAATAAATTATGGTAGTATGATATAGACAGGATAGCTGTCAGTATAGGGCCTGGATCATTTACAGGAATCAGAGTAGGAGTAGGAACAGCCAAAGGATTGGCTTATAGTATCGGTTGCGATATTGTAGGAATAAATGAACTTGATATCTTAGCACATACTGTATCACAATCTATAAGGAAATAATAGATGAAGTTATGGGAGATAATGCAATATATAATTTAAAATCAAATTCAATGGTAAGAGCAGGGATTTTGGCTGAGATGGCAGTAAAAAAGGATGCAGATAATCTGTATACACTTGAGCCTTATTATATCTCAAAAACTCAAGCTGAGAGAGAAAAAGAAGCCAGAGAGAAGAAGGCTTAATTCTTTTTTCTTATAGTTTTTCTTTAGTCAGGGTTAATAATAGAATGGCTAAAAATTCAGAGGTTATAGTATATGAAAAGGGAAGTGTGGTATTTTTTGGAGCTTGTAGATTATCTTATTATGTAGGAGATTTTTTTGATAATCCCAAAGGAATGATGGATTTTTACTATGTTTCTCCATTTTTCAGATCTTGGGATGTACTTAATGTAAGTGGAAATATAGCTAAATAGAAAAAAATCCC
>NBMF01000006.1 GCA_002084825.1 Fusobacteriia bacterium 4572_74 | reverse complement strand
AGGTTTGATGAAATCTATTTAAGAAATAAGTTTTCTGACATCTACTATGCTCAGAGAAGAGATAAGATAAAGTTTGTTGTTGTAGGATGTAAAACAGGTTTTGACAGCTGTTTCTGTGTAAGCATGAAGACTAACATTCCTGAAAATTATCATATGGGAATAAATATCAGAGAAAATGAAGTGGAATTAGAAATTTTAGATGATGAGTTAAAAAACAATTTTTCAGGTGAAGAAAAATCATTTGAAATAGATGCAGTTATGAAAAATCAGATTGAATTAAAAGTTCCAGATGAGATAAATTTAGAAGATGTAATCAATTTAGATTTATGGAGAGAATATGATAAAAGATGTGTAGCCTGTGGTAAATGTAATTTTGTATGTCCAACTTGTACATGTACAACTACTCAGGATATTTTCTACAGTGAAAATGAGAATACAGGTGAGAGAAGAAGAGTATGGGCATCATGTCATGTAGATGGATTTACAGATATGGCAGGAGGTCATGAATTCAGGAAAAAACATGGGGACAGAATGAGATTTAAAACTATGCATAAAATTGGAGATTTTAAAAAGAGATTTGGATATCATATGTGTACAGGCTGCGGGAGATGTGACGATGCTTGTCCTGAGTATATTTCTTTTTCAAATTGTATAAAAAAATTAACAGCAGTATTAGGAGGAGAAAATGAATAATATTTATATGCCAAAGCCTTATAAAATTTTGGAGATTCAACAAGTAACAAATATGGAGTGGCTTTTTAAAGTAGAATTTGATAGAGCAGATGAAATTAATTACGGTCAATTTATTCAAATATCAATCCCTAAAGTAGGAGAAGCTCCTATCTCTGTAACGGAATTTAATCCAGAAGAAGGATGGATCGAATTTTTAATCAGAAAAATAGGAAAGGTTACAGATGTTTTATTTGACTTAAAAGCCGGGGATACTCTATTCCTGAGAGGACCCTATGGAAATGGATTCCCATTTGATGAAAAATATAAAGAAAAACATTTAGTTATAGTGGCCGGTGGATCAGGGTGCGGACCGGTAAGGTCTATGATCAATGCGGTTCATAAAAAGTTTAAATCCGTTAAGAAGATGGAGCTTATCCTCGGGTTTAAAGATACAAATTGCATAATTTTTAAGGATGAGATCTCAAGCTGGCAGAAAGAAAATAACTTAGTGCTTACTGTAGATAAGATGTGCGAGGGAGATACCTGCGACTTAGAGATCAATGAGGGGCTTGTAACACAACATGTAGATAAATTAGACCTATCGGATATAGAAAATTTAGAAGTAGTAATAGTAGGACCACCTATGATGATGAAATTTGCAGCCTTAGAGTTTGAAAAACACGGGGTGCCTGAAGATAAGATATGGCTGTCATTCGAGAGAAAAATGTCATGTGCTGTGGGAAAATGTGGGCATTGTAAAATAGATGAAACATATGTGTGTTTGGAAGGACCTGTGTTTAATTATACAAAAGGTAAAAAACTTTTAGATTAAGGGGGATAAGATGACTTTGGATATTAATATAAAAAATATAAAGAAAAATGCTTATAGAATATGTAAAAATAAAGAAGAAACTGCTTTAAGAGTGAGAGTTCCTGGAGGAGAGATTACAGGGGATCTGATAGAGATAGTGTCTAAAATAGCAAATACTTATGGGGATGGAAGAATCCATTTAACTACCAGGCAGGGATTTGAAATTTTGGGGATTAAATGGGAAGATATTGACAAAGTAAATCTTATGGTAGCTCCTCTAATGGATAAATTAGAAATAAATCATGTTGATGCTAATGCAGGATATCCAGCAGCAGGAACAAGAAATATAGCTGCCTGTATAGGTAATAAAGTATGTTTAAAAGCTCAATATAATACTACTGAATTTGCTAAGAAGATAGAAAAATCAATATTCCCCCATGATTTTCATTTTAAAGTTGCACTTACAGGCTGTCCCAATGACTGTCAAAAAGTAAGAAGTAACGATTTTGGAATAATTGGGATGACGTTACCTAAGTTAGACATATCAAAATGTGTATCATGTGGAAGATGTGAAAAAAAATGTAAAGGATTATCTACAGGGGCTATAAAGATGGTTAATTATAAGCCGCAAAGAGATCATGACAGATGTATCGGATGTGGAGAGTGTGCTTTAAACTGTCCTACATCTGCTTGGACTAGAGATGCTGAAAAATACTACAGACTAGCTATCATGGGAAGAACTGGAAAAAGAAACCCTCGTTTAGCTGAAGACTGGATTATCTGGGCTGATGAGGCCAGCATCATAAAGATAATTAAAAATACCTATGACTATGTAGATAAATATATTGATAGAAGCTTGCCAAAAGAGCATATAGGGTATATAGTGGATAGGACAGGGTTTATGGAGTTTAAGAAATGGGCTTTAAAGGATGTAGACCTGCCTGAATATTCTGTTATGAAAAACAATGTATATTGGTCTGGCATGAAATATCCTGGAATAAAGTAGGTAATTTGGTATGAGAGGAATTTTGGTAGTAGGACATGGAAGTAAAGTTTTAGAGGTAAATAAAAATTTTAAAGAGTTAATTGAAGTTTTGAGGCAAAAGACAGGGAGAGACGTTAGAGGGGCAAATTTAACCCTAGCTGTTCCAATGTTAAAAGATGTTATACAATCTATGTATGCTGAAGGATTTAGAGAAATTACGGTAATTCCCTATTTCCTCTCCAATGGATCACATGTAACAGAACATATTCCTAAGATCTTAAAAGAGATGGAATCAAACTTAAAAAATTTAAGTTTTTTATTGGAAAGTTCATTATTACTTAATTCGCTTGTAATAAAAGCTATCGAGGAAAAAATTAATAACAATTAGACCAAAAGCTCTAGTTTAAATACTAGAGTTTTTTTTAGCTATGATTATTTATTACTTTTGAGAAGATTAATCAATAAATTTTTATTTTTTTATAATCATTACAATTTTACTTGATTATATAGTTTTCATATACTATACTAAGATTAGAAAAAATTAAAACTGGAGGAGATTATGAATATTAAATTAGTTAAGGATTTTAACAAGATCTATGATGCGTATGTGATGCCAAAATTCGAAGGTGAAGTAAAGATCTACGACAGATTGAGTGACGAAGAAAAGATAATTTTAGAAAAATTGATTGAAAAAAAAGAGTTTATAGGTAAAAAGAAAACCTCTATTAGCTGTGAATTGATGCATAAAGATAAATTAGTTAACATAACTTATATTGGTCTTGGGAAAAGAGAAGAATTAAAGACCTATGATGTAATAGAAGCTTTTTATAAAGTACTTAAGAATTTAGAAGGGGAGATCTTAGTAGGAACCCATGGTGTAGAAGTTACCCAGGTGGTAGAAGCTGTACACTATGCTAAATATGATTTTGATAAATATAAAACAGATAAAAAAGAGAAGAAAGAATCTAATTTTGATATCTTCGTAGAGGAAGATACAGATGCTATCTGTGAGGGGATTGTATTAGCTGAATCTGTAATGTTAACTAGAGATTTGGTAAATGAACCTGCAAATGTTATTTTTCCTGAAAGTTTAGCTCATGAAGTTAAAGTATTGGGAAAAAAATATGAGTTTGAAGTAGAAATATTTGATGAAGAGAAGATAACAGAATTAAAGATGGAAGCATTTTTATCGGTAGCCAGAGCTGCTGAAAAAAGACCTAAATTTATCGTCATGAGACATCTAGGAGATTCTTCTAATCCTACAGAGATCCATGGGCTGGTAGGAAAGGGATTAACATATGATACAGGAGGATTATCATTAAAACCTAGTGCAAGTATGTCTAATATGAAAACAGATATGGGCGGAGCTGCAACTGTTATAGGAGCTATGTGTGCTCTTTCTAGAATGAAAGTAAAGAAAAATATAGTAACTGTAATTGCTGCATGTGAAAATTCGATTGGAGGGAATGCTTATAGACCGGGAGATATTATTGGATCTATGGGAGGAAAAACTATAGAAGTAGATAACACAGATGCTGAAGGAAGATTGACTCTTATTGATGCAGTACACTATATCATCAATCATGAAAATGTAAAGGAAGTAATAGACGTAGCTACACTTACAGGAGCAGTATTAGTAGCTTTAGGAATGACTACAACAGGTGTTCTAGCAAACAATGATGAGATGTATAAAAAGTTAGAGGAAGCATCTGAGATAGCAGGAGAGAGAGTATGGAGATTACCTAACTTCCCTGAATACAAAGAACTTTATAAATCTAAGATAGCAGACCTTAAAAATACAGGCGGGAGATTTGCTGGAAGTATCACTGCAGGAATGTTTATAGAGGAATTTGTAGGAGAGACTCCTTGGATGCATCTTGATATTGCAGGAACTTCATGTGCAGATACACCATATGGTTATTATACCCATGGCGGGACTGGACAAATAGTAAGAACTCTTTATAATTATTATGTAAAGAAGTAGATAAAAAAATATAGATAAAATGAAAATGAAGGGCTTGTTTGTCCTTTATTTTTTTTATTGATTAAAAAATTAATTTTTTTTAATGTTTTTAAACTTTTGTTTATTTATTTTCGTCAAATGAATGAAAAAAGAAAAGATAAGTTATTTTTGAAATTATTTAGTGGATTGAAAAGATTTACGGATAAAAGATTATAGATTTATTTTTTCATTTTTAAGAAATGGATAGAAAAAAATAATAAATAATCTAAGGAGAATATAGATGACAAAATTAAAATATGAAATTCTTGAAAAAGAGTTAAAAACAGTAATGAAAGAAATTAAGGAATTTAGAAAAGAAAATGAAGATTTAATAAAAAAAAATCAAAATTTACATGAAAAAATATACGATTTAGAAAATGATAATGGTGTAGACGACAATAATTATAAATTATTATTGTTTACTATTGGTTTACTTATTGTGGGAATAATAATGAAATAAATAAGATTTATAGAAATTATTTTAGATACCTTACAGCTAAGATACAATGCAATATAAAAAATACTCTCAAATTTATATGAGAGTATTTTTTATTATCAAAGAAATTATAAAAGTGAATATCGTTAGAAATTTACAATAAAGTAGTATTTGAAGTTCAAAGATAAGTTTTAAGCAATCAATTTTTAGAAAAATTGCATAAAAAAAGGAATTTAAATTTATCTTTAAGAGTACTTTTAATGTTACGGGCGTAAAACCCGAACCTTCTAATCGCTTTAAAACCTTTAGGATTAATATGAAGAATAAGACTAGTTCAACATACCCAATATGAAATAGATCTTTTAGATAAGAAAATAAAAGAAGCTATGAGTCATAGAGCTACTAAATTATTAAGAATTATCTTTCATTTATTAAATGCAGAAGAAACGTTTATAAGTAGTTAATCAAAAAAAATCTTAAATTAAACAGAGGTGTCCTCTCAAATTAAATTTAACTACTGTCTTAATTAATGCCTTTTATATTACTTTATTACTCTAACCAAACTTTTTTTCGCACACTCTTATGAGCCTGAATATCTCTTCGCTATTTTTCTCTACAAAGGTTCTCGCCCTGTCTCTGCTCATGGCTTCCTCTAGAGATATAGGATAGTTTATTGCAGAGAAGAGTGCCTCTATCCCGTAGTCATGTACTGCATCCGCATCATCTGCCACACATCCCGCTATTGCTATTACAGGTATTCCATATTTTTGGCACAGCTTGGATACCCCTGTTGGAGCTTTTCCCATAACCGACTGGAAGTCTATTCTTCCCTCTCCGGTTATGACGAAGTCCGCTCCCTCTATCTCCTGAGCAAGCTTAACCTTTTCAAAAACTATATCAATACCAGGTCTAAGCTCTCCCTCTAAAAAGGCAAGAAAGCCTCCACCGAGGCCCCCTGCTGCACCTGCTCCTGGGATCTCTGCCACATCCTTCCCTAACTCCTGTTCCATGATCTCACCGCCTGCTCCCAGTTTCCGTCCTTTCTTATCAAAGAATTTATAGCCAAGCGCCTGCAACATTCCAAGCCCTGCATCATTAGTGGCACTGCCGCCGATTCCTATGATAAATTCCCTGCAACCCTTTTGGATGGCATCCTTAATAAGTTCACCCGTTCCATAGGTCGTTGTTTTTCGCGGATTTCTTTCCTCTAACTTTATCAGAGGAAGTCCCGAAGCCGAGGCCATTTCTATGACCGCAGTCTTATCATTTCCCATTATTCCGTATCTGGCATCTATAGGTTTCATGAGGGGGCCCTTGACCTCCATGTCCACAAACCTACCTCCGGTTCCATCTACAAGCGCTTCTACAGTTCCCTCTCCTCCATCTGCAATGGGAACCTTCTTTACTTCTGCATCTGAATAGACTCTCTTGATTCCTTTTTCAATGGCCTCTCCTAGCTCAAAGGAGCTAAGACTTCCCTTAAAGGAATCAATTGCTATAACAATCTTCATATTACATCCTCCATTTTATAGAAAAAACAACTTAATTTTAAAAATGTATGATCACACTTCAATCTTTTTTACTATTTTTAATCCTATAGTTTTTATTATAATCCAAGTAATAAAACAATTAAAAAGGATAGATAAAATCTATCCTTTTTAATTTAATGTCCCAAATATTCTTTTATTCCACTTGCAATAATGTTTACCTTTGGACCATAGATGATTTGTACCTGAGTATCTGAAATTACGTTTACTCCTACTGCTCCTGTAGACTTTAATAAAGGTACATCCAAACTATTAGAATCCTTTACTTCTAATCTCAGTCTTGTAAAGCAGTTGTCCACAGATACAATGTTATTATTTCCACCTAACCCCTCTATGATTGTAGCCAGCTTTCCATCCGCATTTGCTGCTTTATTCTTAGATACTACGACTGTGTCATCTACTCCTCCGTCTATTGTTATTCCCTTAGTAAGGAAGTAGTATTTGAACGCGAAGAAATATATTACAGAGTAAGCCAGACCTACTACCACCGGATAAATCCAGTTTGATCCTGGTACAAGAGTACCGTATACAAATAAATCAATAAGTCCTCCCTGAGTATTTCCTATACCTACATTCAGAAGATCCATTAATAAGAAGGAAATTCCTGCCATTACCGAGTGGAATAGGAATAATACAGGGGCAATGAACAAGAAAGTAAACTCTAGAGGCTCAGTAATTCCCGTAGTCATAGAGGCTAACACCCCTGCAATAAGAAGAGCTTCTATCCCCTTTTTCTTAGATTCTGGAGCTGTTTTGTACATTGCAAGAGCTGCTGCAGGCAGACCAAAGACCATATAAGGGATTTTCCCTTGAGCTAGGAATCTAGTGTATTTCTTCAATTCATTTATATCTACCTTTCCAAAGTATTCAAAGAAGATATTCCATACTCCCACAGTACCATTTAGCTCCCCGCCTACTGCTGTAGTTCTGAAAATACCATTTATAATGTGATGTAATCCTGTAGGAATCAGTAATCTCTCTAAGAAACCATATAGAAATGTACCAAAGAGTCCTAAGCTTGCAATTTCAATACCTACAACCTGTATAGCGTTACTTACGGGAAGCCAGATAAATGGAATTATCTGCCCTAGTATCGCTCCCGCAATGATTACAGCGATAGCTACAAATCTTTTACCTCCAAAGAAAGCAATTGCCACAGGTAGTTCTATATTATAGTACTTGTTGTGGATACTGGCAGTTAACATACCCGCTATCATTCCTCCCACAGCACCCATTTCAGGTATTCCGCCAAGTCCCAGTGAATTACCAAGAGCTGATGGCGGGAATGTAATATAGTCTGAAGCTACCATGTATCCTGCACTCCACATTAATATATAATAGCACACAAAACCAGCCAGTGCCGCTATCTCTTTTTCTCTTTTAGCAAGTCCAAGAGATATAGATATTGCAAATAATACTGGAATTAATCCAAACACCTTTATACTCATTGTTCTTATTAGAAAAAGTCCATATGCAACTCCTCCGCCATTTAGAAACGGAAGGATTTCTTTTATCTGTGGTCTAGAAAGTGCTGCTGTAAATCCAAATAATATTCCCACTGCTGCAAGAAGTGCTATAGGAAGCATTAAACTTCTTCCAAAATCCTGCAGATATTTCATAACTTTATCTTTTATAATCATTTCTTCTTTCCCCCTTTACAAACAATACCTCTTATAAAAATTACAATGAAATTATTTTTTATGCAATTCTATAGAAAAAGTATGTTAGTTGCATCATAACATGTATGTATAATTATGTAAATTACACTAGTGCTGGCCAATAGTCTTTATTAGCTTCAATAAGCTTATCAAGAACTCTTCTTGCTTTTTTTGCATCTATTACAGTCCTGTTTAATGTAAGCGCCTTAAGTGCTTTGTTATATGAACCTTCGAAATAAGCTTCTACAGTGAGTCTCTCATAAGCAAATTGGTTTTCTATCATAGCCTTGTAGAAGGTATCGACCTTTCCTACACCATAAGGCTTAGGTCCATTTATTCCAAGGGATGCTGCTACCTCTACCATAGCATCATTAGGTATATTTTCTATCAGACCATTATTTTGCATGATTACAATGTATGTCTTATTCTTATTGTATGCTATGGATTCAGCTACCTCTACGATCATATCTCCATGGGCATCGTTGTGGACAACACTTGAAAGCTTAGTTGTTCCAGCTTTTACAGCGGCTCTACATTCTTCAAATACTCTCTTTTCTCTTCCATCCATTACTTCATTTGCTCTTGTGTAGTTAGAATCAAGCTTAGCTGCCTTATATTCTGGATATAGATAGTATTGAAGATATGTATTTGGTAGATACTCAGGAAAATCTACCAGCATATCTCTTACCATTGAATATGTATCTAGCCAAGATTGATCTCTCTGCTCAGCATCTACAGGAATAAACCCTTTAGATGTAATGATCTCCTTAAGCTTTGGTACCATATCAACTCCATCTTTGTTATAAAGGTTTGTAAACCATCCAAAGTGGTTAAGACCAAAGTATACAGGTTCTAATTCATTTGGATCAATATTAAGCAGTCTTCCATATGACCTCAATAAATTTACTGGCTGGTCACAGATATTAAGAATTATAGATCTTACATCATTTACAAGTGCTATCATATCTCTTATAGATCTCATTCCATATGCAAATCCACCTGGGCCACAAGTCTCCTGTCCTACTACACCTTCAGTTAGAGGAATCTTCTCATCCAACTCTCTCATAGTATATCCACCAGTTCTCATCTGACAGAACACGTAGTCCATCTCTGTAAAAGCTACTTTTTTATCTGTTGTATAGATAAACTCACACTCAGGGTAGTCTTCTTTAAATAGAATCTCACCAAACTGTCCAATTGGTTCTTGTCTATTTTCATCTACATCATAAAGTACAATCTTTGCCAGAGGGAAATCCCCCTTTTTCTTACAAATAGCCTTTAAGATTCCTGGTGTCCACGTTGATCCACCACCAACTAACACAATATTAAATTTACTTTCCATAATTACACTCCTTTTGAATAATTAAATTTCAAATTATACGTTCTAAATTTTTTGTTAAAAGGTTAACGACATCATCTAGTTGTCTAGACAATTAAATAATAATAAAAAAAATCAAATCTGTCAACAAAAAGTTTTTTTGTTGAACAGATCTAATCATATTCGGCCACTAAAGTAAACTTGTACTTATTTTGATTGTAGCTTATTTCTGAATACTCAAAGGGAGTACCATCTATTAAATAGGTCACTGATTTTGCTTTAAGTACTGGTTCATTTCTTTTTAGTTTAAGAAGAGCAGCTACATCCCCTAGGGGAACTTCAGCTAGTATCTCTCTTTTACTTTCCTTAATTTTATACCCTTTTTCTTTGATATATTTATATTTGGAGGCCATTATGACATCTTCTGTAAGATCTTCAAAGAGATCATATCTCATATAGGTCTGCTCCAATACGGCAGGAATATCTCCCAGACATCTGAGTCTCTCCATATAGTAAACTCTCTCTCCTTTTTTTATCTTTAGAATCTGGGCAATTTCCTCACTAGCTTCTACTAGCTTAAATTCTACTACAGTATTTTTGGGGATCTTTCCTGATTTCTGCACTTCCCTTGAGAAGTTTCTCAGTTTATCTAGGGGAAGTTCTAATTTTTCTAGATTTCTCTCCAAAACAAAGGTTCCTTTTCCCCTGCTTCTCTCTAAATATCCATTTAAAACTAAGTTATTTATAGCCTGCCTAATGGTCATTCTGCTTACTTCTAGTTCCTTACTTAGTGTCGTTTCAGAGGGGAAAAGTTCTCCTGGTTTTATCTCTTTTCTATTTATAATATCTAAAAAGTACTTTTCTATCTGTACATAAATTGGCACTCTTGAATTTCTATCTATCATAATTTGTTCCATCCTATTTTATTTTTTATTTAACTATATTATAGCATAAAAATGTTAAGTTTTTACATCTTGAAGACTGGAAGTAATATTTGTCATATTTTTCAAAAATTGTATGTCCTCTATATGTACAATTAATTTTTTCATTTTATTTATTCATGTATTTTTTTTGTGCGATAAATATAGCACAATTTAAAAAGAGGAGTGTAAACATGAAAAAGATTGGTTCAGGTGCAACGATTAGAAAAAGAAATAAAAATATTTAATAAAACCAGCTAAAGACTAGATAATCCTAATCTTTTTTTTTTTTTTTATCTAATAATCTTTACAAAAGTTACCAATGAATCGTATAATTTTAGTATTAAGATTTATAGGAATATCTACATTCCTAGAATAGGGGGAAAAATGAAAAAAATACTTATTGCCGGAACATCTAGCGGAGCGGGAAAAACAACAATCAGTACAGCTATAATGGGTGCTTTAGAAGGGGTGTCACCTTTTAAGGCAGGCCCTGATTATATCGATCCAAAATTTCATGAATTTATAACTAAAAATCCATCTAATAATTTGGATCTTTTTATGATGGGTGAAGAGGCAGTGAAATATATATTCTCTAAAAATGCTAAAAAAATTAGCGTAATAGAGGGAGTTATGGGCCTTTATGACGGATTAAACCATGAATTAGATAATTACAGCAGTGCTCATCTGTCTCGTGTTTTAGATATTCCTATAATATTGGTAGTCAGTGGAAAAGGGACTTCTACAAGTATTGCAGCCACAGTATTGGGATTTAAAAATTTAGATCCGAGAGTAAAGATAAGAGGAGTTATATTAAATAATGTCGGAAGTGAGGGATTATATAATCTTTTGAGAGAAGGAATAGAGAGGTATACCGAAATTCCATGTGTAGGATATTTTCCAAAGGATGACAGGGTATCTATAGGTGAGCGTCATCTTGGGTTACAGCAGGCCAGTGAGATAGAGGATCTGAATGAAAAGATCGAGATATTAAAGGATATGGCAAGAAAGTATATAGATTTAGATAAGATATTAGAGATTGCAGAGGATGGGAAAGACGCTGTAGAACTTAAAAATCCAGCTGAACATCTAAAAGATAGGTTTAAAGGGAAGAGAGTAGGAGTGGCAAAGGATAGGGCATTTTCATTTTATTATTCTGAAAACTTGAAACTTATGGAGTATACAGGGATGGAAATAGTAGAGTTTTCTCCTACAAATGATCTCCACCTGCCACCTAACCTAGATTATATATATTTAGGAGGAGGATACCCAGAGATATTCAGTAAAAAATTATATGGAAATACCTCTATGATGGAGGATATAAGGAAGGTTTCTAAGGAAATGCCTATCTATGCTGAGTGTGGAGGTTTCATGTACCTTACAAATGGAATAAAACAGTTAAATGGTGATTTTGATCCTATGTGTGGACTATTAGATATAAAAATAGAAATGAAATCTAAACTTAATATCAGAAGGTTTGGATATGTGAATTATAAAAGTAAGGATGAAATAACTGGGAGATGCCATGAATTTCACTATTCAGATATCTATGATATAAATGAAAAAAAATTATATTTTGAATTAAAGAAAAAAAATGGGAAAAGATGGTCGTGTGGTTATGAGAAAGATAAAATTATAGCGGGATATCCACATGTTCATTTTTATGGGAATTTAGAAATATTTATAAAATTATTCGATAGATGATATTGGTAGAGACCTACTAGAAACTATGACTTACTATAATAAATAATGTTGACAGAATAAATTGATATAGTTTATAATAATAATAAATTGTATAAAACTTCGGGGCAGGGTTTGATTCCCTACCGGCGGTAAGAGTCCGCAAGCCTAGGCTGAATCAGTGAAATTCTGATACCGACAGTAAAGTCTGGATGATAGAAGTTATTTAAAAAATTGGAATAAATATCCTAAATTTTAATGCCCTAAGTTTACTTAGGGTATTTTTTTATTAGGAGGAAAAAAAATGGAAGAAAGAAAGAGCAAAATAGGTGGGTTAGCAATAATTTTAGCCGCTAGTTTATGGGGATTAGATGGGATAGTTCTTACACCACGTCTATACAACCTAGATACAAAATTTGTGGTGTTTATGCTCCATCTGCTGCCCTTTATAGCAATGAACTTTATATTTTATAAGGAGTATAGAGTTTTAAAAAAATTTACTAAGTATGACTATATATTTATGACTTTAATTGCAGTCTTTGGAGGAGCTATAGGCACACTATCCATAGTAAAAGCACTATTTTTATTAAATTTTCAGCATTTGACAATAGTAACACTTCTGCAAAAATTACAGCCATTATTTGCCATTATTTTAGCTAGATTTATTCTCAAAGAAAAGATAGCTAAAAAATTTGCTGTATGGGCTATATTAGCTTTAACAGCCGGTTATTTTTTAACTTTTGAATTTAATAATCCATTTGATATTGAACATCAAAATATTTTAGAAGCATCTATGTATGCTATAATTGCAGCCTTTGCCTTTGGAAGTTCTACTGTTTTTGGGAAAAGAATGGTTTCTACAATTACACATAAACAGACATTGTTTTTTAGATATGGACTTACGACATTAATTCTTTTAGTTATAAATGTTTTAAGTAATAACTTTGGTGAATTTTCTAAAATAACTACTCTTAACTGGTATATATTTATAATCATTGGATTGACTAGTGGAAGTGGAGCAGCATTTATATATTATTATGGATTGAGACATGTAAAGGCAAATGTAGCTACAATTTGTGAACTTTCATTTCCTATTTCAAGTATCTTATTTGATTACCTTTTCAATGGAAATATTTTATCTCCATTTCAATGGTTAAGTATGAGTATTATGGTTTTTTCTATAATTAAAATAACTAAGTTAAAAATAAATTAATATTAAATATAAAAACTCATCTATTCAAAATTGAGTAGATAAGTTTTTATTGATTTATAAATTTTAATTAACACCTTGATAAATCATTAAAACTGAGGTATATAAATAGTAATGGGGTTTATTTTATTCATCAAAAGAGGAGAATTATTTAAAAAATAAAAGAATTAAAACTGTAGATTCTTACAGTTTTTTTTATACAAGCAGAGTTGGAGGTGAGAAAAATAGAAAAAATAGCTATTATTTCAGATATACATGGAAATTTACCAGCTCTTTCAGCGGTACTAGAAGATATAAAAAACAGAGGAATAGAAAGAATATTTTGTTTAGGAGACCTTATAGGAAAAGGTCCTAGTTCGGCAAGTGTAGTTGATACAGTTAGAGAAAATTGTGAATGGGTAGTTAAAGGGAACTGGGATTATTATGTTACTAAAAAAAATATTTCTAAAGAATTAGAATGGCATAAAAATAAATTAGGGGAGGAAAGATTGGAATATATAAAAAATCTACCCCTTTATTTAGAATTTTATATTAGTGGTAAATTAGTAAGATTGTTCCATGCATCACCTAAAGATCTTTTTCAAAGAACATATATTACTAATACTACGGATGAAAAAATGAAATTATTTGAACCACCTAGTGATTTAAAAAATTTTTCGGATATAGTAGGATATGGAGATATTCATGGAGCTTTTATAGATAATTTTAGAGGGAAAAGTTTATTTAATGTAGGCAGTGTAGGAAACCCATTAGAGATTCCTCAAGCATCTTATGCTATAATAGAAGGGTATTATCAATCATGGAAATCTTCACCTACACTAACATCATTGGTGAGAGTTCCCTATGATATAAAAAAATCTATAGCTGATGCGACTGCTACAGATATGCCTAAAAAAACAGAATATATAAAAGAACTGAAAACAGCCGTATATCAACGGCATAAGGGGGATAAATAGTGGATAAAGATAGACTGATCAGTGCCTATATAGGTGAAAAAGAAAATAGAGAAAAAACTTTAGATTGGTATAAAGATTCCTTTGAAAAAGGAGACCTTTCAGGAGGCTTTTCATGGAAATGGTCTTGGTGGGCATTTTTAGGGAATTGGTTATATTTACTATATAGAAAATGCTACCTTGAAGGAATATCTTATTTTTTATTAGTTCATATGCTAGGAGGGTTCATAAGTAAATATATGCCAGATCTAGCTCAAATGGTAGGAGCAGCATCCTTATTTATTGGATTACTTTCAGGAGGATTACTTCATAATCTTGTATACAGGAGATACTTAAAATCAAAAACTATTATAGAAAGTAAGTCTGTTTTAAATGAAGAGATGGAAAAAGAAATGAGGTCCATTGGTGGAACAGATAAAAGAGCTGTGATAATCGGAATTATCGTTTATTTTACTGTAAATACAATATCTAGTCTATAATTTTTTTTAAGGGAGCAACTAAATAATTGTTCCCTCTATTTTTAATTTATTTTGTATAGGATAAAAATTTTGGATTGACTACCTTAGATATAGGTAGATTTTTAGAAACTGATGATTTTATAATAGATATTTTTTCAGGCCCCAATAAAAAAATTTTTCTTTTGGCTCTATTAATTATACTCATTCCCAATGAAATTCTCTTATGTAGATGTCTCCTACTAGATGTTATAATAACGTTCTCTAACAGATCCGTTTCATTTTTTTCAAAGATAGATGCAGTATGCCCATCATTTCCTACTCCTAAAAAAATTAGATCAAACATTATATTCCCCTTAAAGTATTTTAAAAGGTCATCTTCATATTCTTTTTTGGATTGCTCTATAGATGAGGAGTAGTGTACATGGTGGATATTTTTATTAGGAATAATAATATAATTTAATAAAAAAATATTAATCATGTTATAATTACTATCTAAATCATCTAACGGAACCCACCGTTCATCCACTAAAAAAATATTTATATTTTCCCAATTTATATCTTCTGTAGCTAATAATTGAAAGAATTTAATGGGTGTTTTCCCACCGGAAAAAGCTATGGACAACTTTTTTTTTCTCTGTAATTCAGACTTAATTATATCTATAGCATTCATAGCCATGGATATTTCAGATTCAAATATTTTTATAGGTATCATATCCTCCACTTCCTACCATCTTTTTTCAACAAAATATCACTTTTTATAGGCCCCCAAGTACCAGGAGAATAATTTGGAAATTTAAAATCTGCTTTATTGAAATAATCCACTATAGGATCCAATACTTTCCACATCTGTTCTATACCATCTTGTCTTGAAAATAATGTTAAATCCCCTTTTATACAGTCAACCAACAATCTCTCATAAGCAGTAAGAAATACGGTATCTAATTTAGAATAATTGAAGTTCATTTCTACCGGATGAGGATAGTTTTCCACTCCGGGATATTTCATATTTATTGATATGGATATTTTTTCTTCAGGCTGGATAGAAAAAACAAGTTCGTTAGCCAGTATATCTCTACAAGTATTCCCAAATAATTTTAATGGTGGTATTTTAAAAGTTACTACTATTTCAGTTAATTTTTTATTAAGCCTCTTACCTGCCCTCACATAAAAAGGAATTCCTGCCCAACGCCAATTATCTATATGGAATTTACCAGAAAAAAATGTTCCCATATTTGAATCTTTGCTTACGTTTTTTTCATCTTGATATCCCACAATATTTTCACCATTTATTTCGCCGGGTCCATACTGACCTAAGACCAAGTTCTCCTCCATATATTCTTTACTCATACTAGAAATGCTTTTAAATATTTTTACTTTTTCATCTCTTATACAGTCAGCCTCAAAGTTAGTAGGAGGCTCCATAGCTACGAGAGCTATAAGCTGCATCATATGGTTTTGAATAATATCTTTTAAAACACCAGCTTTTTCATAAAAATTTCCACGAGACCCGATCCCAATATCTTCTGCTACTGTAATTTGGATATGATCTATAAAACTTCTATTCCACAGAGGTTCAAATATACTGTTTCCAAATCTAAAAAATAAGATATTTTGGACGGTTTCCTTCCCCAAATAATGATCTATCCTATATATTTCTTCCTCTTTAAATATTTTATTCAGATCCTTATTTAAATTTATTGCAGATACAGTATCTATTCCAAAAGGCTTTTCCATGACAATCTTCTTTTTAAAAGGTTTGTCACATAGTTTTAATTTTTGAATTAAATTTAAAATATTTTTTGCTAAATTTGGAGGAGTTGCTAGATAAAATATTATTTGATATTTTTTTATATCTTTAAATTTACAAATATATTTATTTATTTTCTCTACTCCTCCTAATTTTTCAGAATCTCCATCAATATAACTAAATTTTTCTAAAAAAGCATCTTCAATATGTATATATTCTTTCTCAAAATTTCTTTCAATAGAAGTTTTTACCAACGTCCTATATTCAGCTTGAGTTCTTTCTCTCCTACCGTAGGAGAGAATATAAGAATCATTATTTAGTTTATCTAATTTAAAGAGATTATAAAGAGCTGGGATTAATTTTTTCTGACTTAAATCTCCTCCTCCTCCAAAAATAATTAAAATAAATGGCTGGGTATTTACATCGATACCCTCTGGTTCACATAATGTTTTCATATCTAAATCCATTCTAATCCTCCTACTTCTCTTTTATACTATGACCTCCAAACTCCTTTCTCAAACTTGCCAAAACTTTATCACTGAATGTTTCTTCTTTTCGAGATCGAAATCTCTGCATAAGAGATAAGGTAATTACAGGTGCAGAAACATTGTTTTTTAATGCTTCTAATACTGTCCATCGACCTTCTCCTGAATCTTCTACCCACCCTTTGATATTATTTAAATCAGGATCATTTTTAAACATGTCTTTAGTTAGATTTAACAAAAAAGATTCGATAATACTTCCATGTTGCCATACGTTGGTAACCTTATCAAGATTTATATTAAATTCTTTCTTAGATTTTAATATTTCAAATCCTTCGGCATAAGCCTGCATCATTCCATATTCAATACCATTATGTATCATCTTTACAAAATGGCCACTGCCACTTTCTCCCATATATTCATATCCTCCTGGAGCACTCAGGTCTTTTAAGAGTGGTGTTACTGTATCAAATATTTTTCTCTCTCCTCCAACCATTAAACAATATCCATTTTCAAATCCCCAAAGTCCTCCACTGGTACCTATATCTAATAGATTTATTGATTTTTCTTTTAATAAAGCTGCTGTATTGATACTATCTTTATAATTGGAATTTCCACCATCTATGACTATTGCACCTTTTTTTAATTTTTCACCAAGTTCTATCAAAACATTATTTGTAATATCACCAGATGGAATCATAACCCAAATTACAGGTGTTTCATGGGTATTTATCTCTTCTATGAATTTATCTACATTATCAAATCCAACACCTCCATGATCTACCATGTGATCAATCTTGTCACGATGATGTTCGTATACAAAAACTTCATGATTATATTTTAATAACCTCAAAGCAATTTTCCCTCCCATTTTTCCTAAACCTATGATACCTATCTTCATATTTATACCTCCTAGTAATGTTATAGTCTTTTTTTTATACAAAATAAATCTTTGAACACCTTTAAAATTTAGTATTTCTAGCATTTCCATGAAACATTAGGTATACTAGTAATGGGCTTAAAGAAATAATAGGAGGAGAAAGATGTATATTAAAAATTTAACAATTAAAAATTGGAAATCTATAGATGAAACTTATATAGAATTTGAAAATTTCTTATTATTTATAGGGCAGAGTAACCACGGTAAATCAAATATTTTATCTGCTATACTTTTATTTTTTGATAAGATTACATTTAAAAATAAACATAGTTATCATATAAATATTCCTACAGAACTTATTCTAACTTTTGACAGTTTGAAGTTAAAGGAACTAAATGTTTTTAAAGAAATTAAAAATTCTGATGATGAAATTATCATAAAAAAAGTTCTTTCATCGGACAAAAAAGAATATTTTTATAAAAAAAATAACAACTTTATTCCTTTATCAGAACATTTAGAATATTATATAAGAGAAAATATAGAGATTATATTTATTCCATCATTCTCTGCTTCGTCAAATAAGACGATCTTAGATATATATGAAAAAATTATATTGGTTTTAAGTAATAACAATAAACTTGTTTATGTGGAAAAATTAATTGATAAATTAGATTTAGAGATGCAGTATCTAGAAGAAAGATATGCCAGTAGAGGTCTTCAGAGGGAAGTAATGTTTAGGATAATGAGAAGAATAGCCAGTGTGACAAAGAGTACCCGATATAATCTATTGGGAAACGCAATAATTATGTATGAGGAACCGGAACTATACCTACATCCACAAGCTGAAAGGGAACTACATTCAGTTATGACAAATATTGCCAGATATGGTGGACAGATATACGTGACTACCCATTCTAGTTCATTTATAGAGCTAAATAATTATAAATCTATATGTTTAGTTAGAAGAAATGATAGTGGAACCCATGTAATACAGCATAAGAGAGATTTATTTAAAGGAGATGAAATACAAAATTTCAATATGAATTATTGGATGAATCCTGATAGAGGAGAACTTTTTTTTGCAAAAAAAGTCATATTAGTAGAGGGCCAGACGGATAAGATAATTATACCATTTTTAGCAAAAAAATTAGGAGTATATAAGTATGAATATTCCATTGTGGAATGTGGAAGTAAAAGTAGTATTCCTCAATTTATAAGGCTATTAAATCAATACAAAATACCATATGTAGCTGTATATGATAAAGATGAGCACATTTGGAGGGATGAGGAAACACGTCTTGTCAGCAGAAGACATAATAAAGGAATTAGGAGATTGATCAATAAAAAAATAGGAGAAATAGTGGAATTTACAAATGATATAGAAGAAGAGCTAGAAGGAAAAAATAGGATCAAGAAAAACTATCGACATAAACCTTTTATTGCTATAAAGAATATCTCTAATAATAATTATATAGTCCCAGATAAATTAAAATTAAAAATTTTAAAAATATATAAATAGGAGGAGAAATCCTCCTATTTATAATACCAATCTATATTATTTCCCCATTTAGGTCTACTAGGAGATATTTTTTTATCTTTAGCCCGATAATCTTGAATGTTTGCCCTAAATTCACCGTTTTTAGGTGAGTAGATCCATCCCCCATTTGAAGTATAAAACTCATTATCTAAACCTAAATTCTCTAATCTATTACAAATTTTAATGTTATTGTTTCTTTCTATCTCTACAGATATACCATCTACATCCTTTGTATATGTGGGAGTCCCTGGAAATTCAAAATTCTTTAAGAGATTAAATCCTCTGTCACTGTTATCAGCTAGTATAGAGAAGAATTTTTTTTCTTCATCGCAACCCTTTATCTCTTCCTCACTAGGATATCTCTTATATGTACTATAGAAATCATCTACCGCCCTTCTAACTAGAGTAAGGTTTTTATTTGTATTAGATAAGGATGATAGACTATACTTATTTTTTATCTTAAAAAATGTAAAAAATGAAAGAAAACCAATAAATAAGACTATAAATATAATATTTTTCTTAATTACAAATTTTTTCATCAATAACTCCTATCTGTTTAAAATAATTCAATGCCATAAGATATCCATAAGGTCCAAATCCAGATATCTGACCTACACAAGCAGAAGCTGTAACAGATTGATGTCTAAATTTTTCTCTAGAGTGAATATTAGTAAGGTGAACTTCTATCGTTGGGATGGATACTGATTTGATTGCATCTAAGATAGCAATACTATAGTGGGTATATGCTGCAGGGTTTATTATAATACCATCATATTCAGCATATGCACTTTGGATTTTATTGATTATTTCACCCTCAATATTATTTTGAAAACACTCGATTTGAATTTTTAATGCTTTTGATTTTTCTTCTATCATCTCTACTAATCTAGGGTATGATAGATCCCCGTATATTTTTTTTTCTCTAATTCCTAACATATTTATATTGGGCCCATTTATAACTAAAATTTTCATATAAACCTCCTATTCTTTTTTATATAATACTATAAAAATAGGAGGTTTTCAATATAAACAAAAATTAATCACATTTTGAATATCCACAAGCTCTACAAGAATAGCAACCACCAGATATTTCTAATAATTCTCCACAGTCAGGACAAATTGCTTTATGAATATGTATTTCATCGATACTTTCATTAAATTTTTCTTCTTTTTGTTTTATAAAAGCCTGTGCTTTTTCAAAGTTTTTTAAGCCCATCTCAGTTTCGAATTCCTTTAATGTATTCAAGATCGCAAGTGGACAAGTATCACCTTTAGATAATTTTTTTCCTATGGCATTTCCCCTTGCAAAAGCAGGACAACCACTAATACCTTCGATAGATTTTTCTAGCATAAATAAGTTTCCTCCTAGCCTAAGCATCCCAGACATAAATATAGCCACAGCTTGAATGTTTTTTTCACAACCACCAGATCCACTTCTTATTACATATAGATCTTGGATCATATTTTCACTTGGAGAATACCCGATCATTACCTTTAATTTTCCACAACCAATTCGTAAGTTTTTAGGATAGTATATTGTGTCTTCAACTATACTTTTTAATTCTCCCCTAGATAATTCTGTAGTTTCTTCTTCCTCTTCATTTTTTAATGTTAATATTCCCTCACGGGCACATCCAGATCTATATACAGTAACTCCTTTTAATCCTAACTCCCAAGCTTTTAAATAAATATTTTCCACTTCTTCTATGGTAGTTTTATTTATTAAGTTTACAGTAGAGGAGATACTGGCATCTATTCTATTTTGCCAAATAGCTTGCATTTTTAACCTTTCAATAGGATCTAAATTTTGAGCAGTTATAAAAAATTCAGGAAGATCATCAATACTCTCAATATCATATTCTTCCATATATTCTTTAGCAATAGGAGAAACAACTTCATAAAATACATCTTCTCCATGTAAACTTTCTGTCTTTCTTGTATAAGAAAAAGCAAAGTTAGGTTCGATTCCTGTACTCATTTGTAACATAGTACCAATAGATCCTGTAGGAGCTATTGTAAGTAATTGTGAATTTCTTAATCCATCTTTTTTAATTAATTCTATAACTTCTTCATTAGAATTTTCAATTAAAAATGGTGACTTTAAGGTCGCCTCTAAATTAAAATTAGGGTAAGTTCCACTTTCTTTTGCAAGGAGAGCACTCTCTTTGAGAGCTTCAATAATAATAATTTTACTCAGAGTATCACAGAATTCTATTGATTCAGGAGAACCATATCTGAGGTCTAGTTGGATAAGGAGGTCTCCTAATCCTAAGATACCTAATCCTATCTGTCTCCAGTCAGCTACTGACTCTCTCTGCTCCTTTAATGGATGTAGAGGTAAACCTTCATCTAAAACATTATTAAGGGATTTTACTCCTATTCTCACGGCTTTTTTTAACCTGTCAAAATCAAACTCGTCTTTTGTTTCATTCAAAAAGCTAGGAAGAATCAATGATCCTAATAAACAACTACCACCTGCAGGAAGAGGTTCTTCTGCACAGGGATTAGTACCTGCAAATTCAAAATTTTCATCTTCACTCAAAAGATTCCAATTAGATATTCTATCCCAAAATAACATTCCTGGTTCAGCGTAATTCCAATTTTGACGAGCTAATTCTTTAAATAATTTTTTAGCTCTAACTTCTTTTTTTACAATCTGAACAATCTGATCTGTATCTAAAACTTCAAATTTCAATGTAAATAATTCATCTTTTTTTACTTTTTCCATAAATTCATCAGTCATTCTAATAGAAATATTAGCTTTCTGAACTTTAGAAAGATCTCCTTTTACTCCTATAAAATCTTGAATATCCGGATGATCTATTGAAAGAGAAAGCATCAGTGCCCCCCTCCTACCATTTTGTCCTATGATCTCTGTAGTAAGGTTGTATAGATCCATAAAAGATACCGATCCCGTAGTTTCCATAGCCGAATTATTAACTACAGATCCCCTAGGTCTCAGATTAGATATATCTATTCCGCATCCACCACCGTAAGAAAAAGTACGAGCCAATTTTTTAGCTGTTTCAAATATCGATTCTAAATTGTCTTCTGGAGGAGTCAATACATAACAATTTGAATAAGTTATCTTCCTTCCTAACTTATGTAGTCCTCTATTGGCTAATATTCTACCTGCAAAAATAAATTCTTTATTAATGATAGCTTCCTTTAATGAGAGGTCACCATTGGAAATTCTTTCCAACCATTCTTTAAAAGTTTCATCATTGTATTTATATTTTTTTCTCCAAATATCTTGACCTAAAATATTTTCTTCTCCTAACCACTTTACTTCATTCAAAATAACTTCACCCCATTATATAGTTTTTTATTTTATTTTAACACTAGATATTGTGTTTTATATTATATATATTACCACTCATTTTCATATTTTCAAAATTTTTTTTTTAAAAATATGAAATGTTAAAATAAATTTTATTTATTTAAAAATAACAAATAGAATAATAATTATATAAAAAAGTTGAAATCCTCTATTAAATATGGTATAAATTGATAGAAGCATTGAAGCCCTTGTTTTATAAGGGATAAAAAATGGGAGGTATTAAAATGACTAAAAAAGAATTTGTAGCATTATTTGCAGAGAGAGGAAATTTTGAATCTAAGGCAGAAGCTGAAAGAAAATTAGATACATTTATGGCAACTGTTGAAGAAGTATTATTAAACGGTGATGAAGTTAACTTTATCGGATGGGGAAAATTTGAAGTAGTTGCAAGAGCTGAAAGAAAAGGAAGAAATCCTAAAACCGGTGAAGAGATCACTATTCCTGCAAAAAAAGCTGTTAAGTTTAAAGCTGGAAAAAAATTAAATGACAAAATGAACTAAAAAAAAGGAGATTTTATCTCCTTTTTTTTTAGTTCATTTAATCATTATGTGGAGTAATTTTTATTTTTTAGATTGCTTAATTTCTACCTAATTTACCATATAAAACTTCTTGTTGTTTAGATGTGAAATCAAAATATATCATAGTATTTTCGACATTTCTATGCCCTAAAATGTATTGAACTTCCTTTATGTCTAGTCCATAATCAGCCAAATGAACTCCTGCTGTATGTTTTAAGGTATGAAAGTGTTGTTTTTCTTTTGGTATATCTGCCAAATCAAAATATTTTTTACATAACCTTGTGAGATGTTGACGACTCAAAGGTGTAGATTTTCTACTCAAAAATATGTACTTTGAATTATTTTCATAAGTTATATAATTACTTAATAGTCTACTTGTTCCTTTAGTTAAACGAATAGTATTATTCCTGCTTCCCTTCAATCTCCTACAAAATAATTCTTTACTATTCTCGTGGAAATCTTCCTTTTTCAAGTTAGAAATTTCACTTGCTCTCAGCCCGCATTCATAGGCAAGGAGAAAAATCAACTTATCTCTTACGAAAAATTTAAATTTTTGTTTCTTTTTATCCATTAAAAACAACCTTTCAGCTTCTTCAAAAGATAACATCAACTTGTCAAATTCTGCATGGGTCAAATATTTGATTTCCCTATTTACAGATCTTTTTTTCTTTCCTTTTTTCAACTGTTTTTCAAGTTCCTTTATCTTATCTTCTAATAAGATGCTTATTACCATATCATTTTTATTTTCTTCTAGTTTTTTTTTCAGAGCATCCAATTGATTTATATCCATAAATTTCTCCTATAAATTTTATTATTTAGCTTAAATTTTAATACACTATATAATACCTTAAAATTCATTATATTTCAATGAAAGTTCCAAAATGTTTATTTTGGAACTTTCGAAATAAATCATTGAAAATAAAGGGGGGAAAGTTCCCATTTATTTATCAAAATTCGAATGTTCCATTATAAAAAACTAAAATATAAAGTTTTTTCTAAAATTTGATAGATTACATTCCGAATTATAAATTTTCAAAAGTAATATTTAATATTTTTATTAATCGGACTTTGTTTTTGAGAAAGGGAAAATTAAGGAAGCTTTTATTTTGATTTTAAGAGATTTAATGGTATAAATACTAATATTTTTCTTTACTAGGCCTTTAAATCGCAAATTTAATAAAAATCACTGATTTTATTGATTTCTAGAGTACTTAATTATTCTATTTGTTAAAAATTTCTATAATTTTGATTATAGGATGAAAATTTCAATCTTTTTCGCCACTAATTTATACTAATTTTCTACAGAGATAAAAATCCCTATAATTTTAATTATAGGGATAAATATAAAAAATTTATTTTTTCCAAGTATTTGGAGATTTATTCCATTCACTAGCTTCCTCTGCATCCTCAGGTGATAAATAATTTTCTTCAACTGCTAATTCTATTAAATCCGGAAATCCAGAAAGTGTTTCCCATTTACAGTTAGCTTCTTCAAATCTATCATATGCTTTTTTAAATTCATATGAGAATATAGCCATAACTTCTACATCTTTAGCCCCTTCTCTCCTTACTGCTTCAAGTGCTGAGATGCAACTCCCCCCAGTAGAGATAAGATCTTCAATTACGATTATTTTTTTCCCTTCTACATTTGCTCCTTCTATTTGCTTTCCTGCACCATGTTCTTTAGGTTTAAATCTGATATAAGCCATTGGTTTATTCATCTTTTCTGCAATAAATGCTGCCCATGGAATTCCTGCTGTTGCAGTTCCTGCTAAGATATCAAATTCTTTATCTTTTAAAGCTTCTATAAAAGCATCTACTATATCTGTTCTTTCTTTTGGAAATCCAATAACTTTTCTATTGTCACAATATATAGGAGATTTTATTCCTGATACAAATGTAAATGGATCTGCTACGTTTAATATTACAGCTTCTACTTTTAATAGTGCTCTGGCTACTTTTTTAGCGTTATTCATATTCAATCTCACTCCCTATATTCTCAATTATTTGATCTTTATTATATACTATATTACCATTAACTATTGTAGTTTCAATCTTACCGTATCCTATATAACCATCAAATGGAGTCCAACCACATTTTGACAGTGTAGTTTTATTTTCTAAAGTAAACTTTTTTTCTAGATCAACTACTACAAGATCTCCATAGTAACCTTCTTTAATTTCTCCTCTATCTTTTATTCCAAATATTTTACTTGGATTTTTAGACATCAATTCTATCAATTTAGATAAAGTTATTTTCCCTTTAGATACCGCATTTAACATCAATGGTAATGAATTTTCTACTCCTGGAATTCCAAACGTTACCTTTTCTAATTTCTCTGAAAGTAGATGAGGTGCATGATCACTACCAATAGTATCAATAATTCCATCATTTATTGCTTTCCATAAAGCTTCTACATCGTGGATTGTTTTTAACTCTGGTTTCATTCTTAATAACATTTTATTTTTACCTTTTATATCATTTTCAGTAAGAAAAAGATGATGAGGAGTTACTTCAGTATAGATTTTTTTAAGATTTTTTTTTCTACTCTTTCTAATAATATTTAACTCTTTTTTACTTGAAATATGACAAATGTATAGATTTTTTCCATATTTTTCATTATAGACAATAGCTTTTTCTACAATTTCACCTTCAGCGTGAACTGAAACCATCTTTGATTTTAAAAATATATTTTTTAAAACTTCATCTTTTTCTACTAACATCTTTCCTGTGGATATATTCATAAAGACCTTAGTAGAAGCCACCCCCTTACTGGGTATAATATCACTGTTGTCTGTATTGGTTCCACCAAAATGAAATCCATAGTTTACAAGTGATTTAATTGAAGCTAAATTTTTTTTATCTTGGAGTGCATTTAAATCTGTAGTGGTAGGTATTGTATTTGGCATATCTATAAAAGTAGTGATTCCACCTTTAGCACATGCTCGAGATCCAGTATATAGATCTTCTTTATGAATCAGCCCTGGATCTCTCATATGTACATGAGGATCGATAACTCCTGGGATAAGATATTTTTTTCCCTTCAAATCTATAATTTCTAATTTTTTTATATTTTTATCTGAGGTCAAAAATGTCTTTTTAATTATATTTAAACTATTGATATCAAAGCCAATTTCAGCTATTTTACCATCTTTTATATAGATATCTTTTATCTCATATTTATTATCTATAGTATTTATTCTGGCATTTTTTATTAACAAATTTAATTCCTCCTCATTCCTCTGATCTTTTTTGGATTCAACTTTCAAATCAAAATTTTATTAACCTTTTTAACTATTAATTATTTAATCCTTCCTGTATTTCATCTAGTATTAATTTAGCTGCATAGACTGGATTTTCTGATTTAGTTATTGGCCTTCCTACTACTAAGAAATCAGCCCCATTTTCAATAGCCATCTTAGGAGTCAGAATTCTTTTTTGGTCATTAGAAACTGCCCATAACGGTCTAACTCCTGGACAGATTGTGTAGAAGTTTTCTCCACAAAGTTCCTTTATTTTCTTGGCTTCTAATGGAGAGCATACTACTCCATGTAACCCTGATTCCTTAGTTTCTATTGCCCAATGATTAGCTAACTCACTGATATTAAAATTACTCCTAAAATGTGCAGCCACCTCTTCCTCAGTAAACGACGTTAGTACAGTAACTGCTATTGCTATTGAGTCAGAATTACTTTCCTTCAGCATATTTGCAACGGACTTCATCATAGTCGGCCCTCCACCTGCATGGACATTAAACATAAAAACTTCTTGTTTATTTGCAAATATTGATGCCATAGTCGTTGTATTTGGAATATCATGAAATTTTAGATCTAAAAATACTTTTTTATCTAAATTATGTAAATAATCTACCGCTTTCCCATGAGTATTTAAAAACAACTCTAATCCTACCTTATATGTAGATATAGCATCTCCAATTTCATTTACGATATCTTTTACCTCGTCTAATGTTTTATAATCTAATGCTACGATCAATCTGTCTTTAGCTTTTAATTTCATAATTACCTCCTAGTCTATTTCTATAAGCTATTCCTCCATCAGGATGGGCTGCTCCTACAATATCACTGATATTGTCTATATTATTTTCTATACAATATTTTTTCAATCCCTTTTTTATCTCTATTGGTAATCTAGGGTTACTAAACATCCCTGTTCCTAAAGATATAGCACTGGCTCCTACCATAATAAATTCTATCGCATCCTCTGTAGAAGATATACCTCCCATTCCAAGGATTGGGATGGATACTGCTTGGGATACTTGATATATCATTCTTAATGCAACTGGTTTTACAGCAGGCCCAGACAACCCTCCCATTATATTCCCCAAAATTGGTTTTCTATTTCTTATGTCTATTGCCATTCCTAATAAAGTATTGATAAGGGCTATACCATTTGCTCCTTCTTCCTCTACTATTTTTGCAATTTCCACTATATTAGTGACATTTGGTGATAGTTTTACAATCATAGGTTTAGTTAAAACTTTTCTTACTTCACGGGTTACTAACCTTGCCATCTCTGGATTAGCTCCAAAAGCCATCCCCCCATCTTTGACGTTGGGGCAGGATATATTTAATTCTACCATCTCTATCTCCACCAACTGTTCAACCTCTCTGGCTATCTCTATATATTCCTCCAAGATCTTACCATTTATATTTGCTACCAATGGAATATTAAGTTCTTTTTTTATAGATGGTATTATTTTTTTAAATTCTTCAATACCTGGGTTTTCCAATCCAACTGAATTTAACATTCCAGATGGTGTTTCTACAATCCTAGTACCGGCATTTCCATTTCTAGGTTCCATAGTTATTCCTTTTAATACAGCAGCTCCTAATTCATTTGGATTAAAATAATCTTTATATTCCAACCCATATCCAAAACATCCTGATGCTGTCATTATAGGATTATTTAATTTTTTTCCTAAAAAAATTATATTTAATCTATTACTCATTATTACATCCTCCATTTGGATCTACCATATCTACATCTACTATATCTGTACTCTCAAATACAGGCCCATCATAACAGACTTTTTTCATTCCTTTTTTAGTTAATATTGAACATCCTACACAGGCTTTTATTCCGCATGCCATCCTCTCTTCTAAAGATACTTGGCATCTTATATTATTTTCTTGTGCTATTTTTGCTACTGCCATCATCATAGGATGAGGACCACAAGTATAAATTATATCTATTTTTTTATTCTGACTTTTTAGTATTTCTTTTAATATATCCACAGTATTTCCTTTTATCCCTACACTGCCATCATCAGTTGTTACCTTTAGTTTAATATTTTCAAAATCAAATTTCTCCATTATTTTTACAGCTCCAACATTTTTCCCTCCACCTATAAAAGTAATATCATTGTTATCTTTTAAATTTTTAATGAGATATTTAATAGGAGCCATCCCCATTCCTCCTCCAATTACTATTATATTTTTCCCCTCAAGATCTGTATCATAGCCATTCCCCAAAGGTCCTTGAATATTTATAGTTTCACCTATAGATAGTTTAGTAAATTCTTTAGTTCCTTTTCCCAGAGACTCATAGTAAAATTCTAAAATATTGCCATCTACATTGTGTAAACTTATTGGTCTCCTTAAAACTCTTGAACGATCTTTACACTGGAGCATGAAAAATTGCCCTGGCTTAGAATGTTGAGACATTTTATCTCCTTCTACCCTCATCAAATAATAGTTATCTGCTATTTGTATATTCTCTATGATCTTAACATCCTCTAAAAACATATATTCCTCCTAGATACTCTCATATTAATTCTAAAAAAAAAGGAATAAAAACTAAAATATTAGTTTTTATTCCCACTATTATAAATATAAAAATTAAAAATTGAATTGACTGCTCCAAATATAATATAAGGAACATCAGTTAAAAAAATAAGAAATTTATCCATGAAATTTATAAAATCATTGTTTGTCGTTAAAAATTTCATCTTATCCCCCCTCATTTTTTTATCTTTTAAAAAAAATACCATATTAATAAAGGATTGTCAATGATTTTTATTTTTTCCAATGCCCATGAAGGTTACAATAAGCTCTAGCCTCTGCCTTTTCTCCATAACATGCTTTGAAATCAACTTTTGGTATATCTCCTGGTTTTAAAAATTTAGTAGATACACAGCCATCCACTATTAATTCTATCCATTCAATATAATGATCTTCTGTCATAGGGTGAAGAGTCGATCCCACTTGGACCTCATAGCCATCACTTAATTTAACAACTTTTGGTATATGTTTTTCTATAGCGGCATCTTTTGTATTTTCGGCTTGTAAAACCATCTCTTTTCCACAACAGCTTAATGTTCCAGCTCCTGTATGCAACATCTCCACAATATTACCACATATTTCACATTTATAAATATCTAATTTTTTAGTCATTTTACCCTCCCTAAAATTTTTGTCTTCTTTCTAGTATACCTTATTTTTATTATTTTTCTAATTAAATTTTTATTTTTTTAATATTTGTATTCCCCTGTTTAAATATGAGTAACTCTTAGGATATTTACCCCAAATGTTGTAAGCCATATATATTAGGTGAAAAAATACCAACCACTGCTGAAGATATGATGAGATCTAGATATACAGCCTATGTTGTAGGAGAGGTAGATTATGTCTATAATACACATAATCCTAAAACACGTGGGACTCTTAGTAAAGAAGAGATCAAACACTGGTCTGAATCTACAGACTGGAATAAGTTAGAGATAATTGAAATTGTAGGTGGAGAAGCCGATGATTCTAAAGGTATTGTAGAATTTAAAGGCTACTATTCAGAAGATGGAAAAACATTATTTCATCATGAAAGATCATTATTTAAAAAGATAGATGGAGCATGGATGTATGATTCATCACTTTCTACACAAAAGACAATAAAAAAAGACGTTAAAATCGGTAGAAATGACCCGTGTCCATGTGGATCAGGTAAAAAATATAAAAAATGCTGTGGAAAAAATTAAGGAGTTGTAAACATTATGACTAATAATACCGTTAAAAGTTATATCTATCTTTTGAACTTAATTAAAAATTTAATTTGATTTTTGAATCTAATAGAGATTAATTAAAAAAGAGAAGAGTATACTGTAATCTTTGTTGATGAATTGAGCTATGTTCTTTTAGGAGAATGTGGCAAGGAACTTTTTTCAAGTAATAGCAGATTATTATGAAAGGAAACACCTAATTGTAACTACAAATATAGAGTTTTCAAATTACAACACCACTTATATTTAAGGTTGCAGGACACACTATATGACACTCTTATTCAATATTATTTGATTTTAATTGAATAATTATGTATTATATAAGTAAATTAATATATGTAAATATAATAATTAGGTTGTTGTTTAATCTTATATTTTAAGCAATAATTATTTTAAGTTTAAGGATAAAAAAATTATGGAAAATTGCACCTACATTTGTTTCTATTCTAATATCTGTTTCTATGGTATTGTATTTTATACCACACAATCTGATTGTAGATTATCTTGGTGGTTCAGATTCTTATTTCGGTGTTGCAATTGCTTTAATAATTGGTGCTGTTACTGTTATGCCTGGGCCTATAGTTTACCCTCTTTGTGGGATTCTTGTAGAAAAAGGTGTATCATACAGTGTTATTGCAGCATTCTCTTCATCTCTTATGATTTCATTTTGATTGGTTTTTTTGATGTTTGGGTAAAAAAAGAAACAATAGTAAAACATCTTGGTAAAGATGGTGGTGCTAAAAGTTTTATCTGGGTATTTATTTTAGCAGGTCCTATGGCTGGAGGTCTTCTACCTGCGTTTCCTATTGCTTATTCTCTTTATCAAAAAGGTGCTCGTTTGACAGTTATTCTTACATTTTTGGGTGCTGTCGGAATTGGTCGTATTCCTATGATTCTATTTGAATCAACATTTCTTGGTTGGAAATTTAGTCTTATTCGTATCATAGCCTCTATCCCACTTGTTATCTTAAGTGGTATTACTATGGGTAGAATATTAGAAAAAAATGGCTATAAATTACCGGTAAAGAGTTAGTAATAATACTATATTTATTTATAGTCACTAATACTTTTAGATTAAAAAAAAATAGAACAATATATATAAGATGATTTCTGTATTCTACAGGAATCATCTTTTTTTAATCTTAATAGATATCTACTGGTATCTATAGTTATTATAATAATTTACAAATTTTTCTTTAAATTAAAAAATATAAACAATAGATTTGGATGAAATTTTTTAAACATTTTTATTTTTAAATATACAAAAAACCTGTAGATTTTGACGTTTTTTTTCTAGTGTATAGTTCACAGATTACAGTATAAAATACTTAAGGTACCTTTTTTATTATTTAGAAGATTATAATAATTTCGTTCTATTTTTAAAACTATCTATTATACTTCCTAATCCAAGTAAGATTAAAAATAATTTTATCAACCAACCTACATAGGGTAAACTCATTAAAATTGTTATAATAAAACTAGATAATAGAAGCTTGAGAAAATTTATTTTATCAAAATATTTAGCAGTTATTATTAGATTTGCTATAGGAATAGCCAAGAACATTAATATTAAATATAATAAAATCAATAAGATTCCTACAGGAAATCCTAAAATTGTAATAAATAATAATAATACGGCTACTGGTGTGAGGATTAAAGCTACAAACCCATTAAATAAAATCAAACTTTTATTGTTTAAATATCTGCCAAGTCTTTCTTTTCCTAACTCCTTTTTTAGTTTGAAAATTATATAGGTGAGTATAAATAAATAAAATACTGAAAATAATTTAAACGGGAGGAAAGTAAAATGCCTTTCATAGAAATAATTCTTATCTGTTTTTTTTATAAGTTTTCCTATTACACGTCCTTCTATTACAGGCAATTTATCCTTATAATAAATATTTCCTTTAACAGCTGCACCCTTCGATACTAGCAAATTCCCATCTACTTCAATATCACCACTTATAACTACCCCCTCTGAGAGAACGGCGTTTTGAACAACCATCCTAACATCTCCACCTACAGGAGCATTTATATATAAATTTTTAGCTATTATATTTAAATTTTCTTCTACCATCCCATCTACTATGACATTTTTCCCTGCCAGGTAGAGTTCTTTTGATCTGCTTTTAATTGTAATTTCTTCACCAGCAATAATTACACGCTTAGAAAAATTTCTATCTATAAGTACTTCTCTGCCTGCGACAACTAAATCTCCTTCATCCCTATCATTTACAACTATATTTTCTCCAATTGCAAATTTACCAAAAATATTTTTTGACTCTGAAAAACTGCAAGCTGAAATTAAAATTATAGACAATAAAACACATATTTTCTTCATACTTTCTCCCCCTTCCCTTTTTTATTTATGTTACAGGCTTATATATAAGCCTACACTAATATTGTGATAAATTCAAAAATAAATATTGACACATCTAGTTATTTTTGGTATTCTTACATAAGAAATTTTTAGGAGGTGTTAAATTTGAAAAATAATAGATTACTAATAATACCAATTAAATTTAATGATCTGTTTCAATTTAACAAATCTCTATTTTTGAAAGATGTTCCCTATATAACATATGGAGTGATATCTTTTTTTTTAAATTTTAATAATAACTTTATTATGAAGAATAATGACTAATCTATTTTAGTTATTATTCTTTTTTTTTAGCATAAACTTATGAGACCATAGGAGGCGTTATGAAGGCAAAATTGATATTAGAAAATGGAATGATATTCGAGGGAAAAGCTTTTGGATATACAGAGGAAGCTGTAGGAGAATTAGTATTTAATACATCTATGACGGGATATCAAGAAGTCCTTACTGATCCATCTTATTATGGACAAATAGTTATAATGACTTACCCAATGGTAGGAAACTACGGGCTTAACCTAGATGATTTAGAAAGTAATGGTGCTAAGGTAAGAGGATTTGTAATAAAAGAACCTGCTAAACTACCGAGTAATTTCAGATGTGAGATGACCCTGGATGGTTATTTAAAACAATATAAAATCATGGGATTTAAAGGAATTGATACAAGACATCTAACTAAGGTTATCAGAGATAGCGGATCTATGAAAGCTATCATAACCATAGATGAGCTCACACAAAAAGAAATAAAAAATACAATGAATGATTTTTCAAATATAGATGCAGTGAGCATAGTAAGTACAAAGGAAATCTACGAAGCTCCATGTGGTGCAGAAAAAGTTAATAAAAAAATTGGAATGATTGATTTTGGAATAAAACAAAATATTATCAGATCATTTCATAAGAGAAATTGTGACTTAACTATATTTCCATGGAATACAACTGCTGAGGAGATCTTATCCTATGATCTAGATGGTGTCTTCTTATCCAATGGGCCTGGAGATCCCGCTGATTTAACAGGTGTAATAGATGAGATAAAAAAAATGGTTGGAAATATTCCTATAATTGGAATATGTCTAGGTCATCAACTGTTAGCCTGGGCATTAGGAGGATCAACTAGCAAATTAAAGTTTGGTCATAGAGGAGTTAATCATCCAGTAAAAGATTTAGAAAAAAATAAGATATTTATAACATCTCAAAATCATGGGTATGTAGTAGACAAAATGCCAGAAGGTGTAGAGATAACTCAAATAAACTTAAACGATAATTCAGTAGAGGGAATGAAAGATTATAAGAATAAAATAGCATCGGTACAATACCATCCAGAAGCAGCACCAGGACCGGAAGATTCACAGTATATATTTGATGATTTCATTGATATGCTGGGATAACTCGTGAATCGGGAAACGATAATTTAATATTCTTCGTTGGTTTCTTTAACCAAGGGAAACCATAAAAAAGAAGAGTCATCTCTTTGGTAAATTTTTTTAAAGTGAGGTAATAGAATGTTAGATAAAAATATAAAGAAAACCCTTGTAATAGGATCGGGACCAATTGTAATAGGACAGGCTGCTGAATTTGATTATTCTGGAACTCAAGCTTGTGAGGCATTGAAGGAAGAGGGAATAGAAGTAGTATTAATAAACTCTAACCCTGCAACGATAATGACTGATAAAAGTGTAGCTGATAGAATATATATTGAACCCATCACATTGGAGTTTGTAACTAAGGTAATTATGAAAGAAAAACCTGATTCAATTTTGGTGGGGATGGGTGGACAAACTGCTCTTAACATGGCAGTAGAATTAGATGATAGTGGAATATTAACTGAACAAAATATCAAGGTATTAGGAACAACTATTGATTCTATAAAAAGGGGAGAGGACAGGGACCTATTTAGAGATGCAATGAATAAGATAGGGGAACCCACTATAGAGAGTATGATAGTTGAGAACCTGGAAAATGGATTAGAATTCGCTGCAAAAATAGGATACCCGTTGATTGTAAGACCTGCATATACACTGGGTGGTACTGGAGGAGGAATGGCAGCTAACCCTCAAGAGTTGGAAGATATCTTATTGAAGGGATTGGTATTATCTCGTGTAGGACAAGTATTAGTTGAAAAATCGATCCTTGGATGGAAAGAAGTAGAATATGAAGTAATGAGAGATATTAATGGTAATAGAATTACGGTCTGTAATATGGAAAATATTGATCCAGTTGGAATCCATACGGGAGATAGTATCGTAGTAGCACCATCTCAAACATTATCTGATAAAGAATACCAAATGTTGAGAACATCTGCACTTAATATCATAGATGAAATTGGAATTGTAGGAGGGTGTAATGTACAGTTTGCTCTCAATCCTAATTCATTTGAATATGCAATTATAGAAATTAATCCTAGAGTATCTAGATCATCAGCACTAGCTTCTAAAGCTACTGGTTATCCAATTGCAAGAGTTGCAGCAAAATTATCGTTGGGGTACACTTTGGATGAAGTTAAAAATGAGGTAACAGGAAAAACATATGCTTGTTTTGAACCGGCACTGGACTATATAGTAGTAAAAATTCCAAAATGGTCATTTGATAAGTTTGAAAAAGCTGATAGAAAATTAGGTACCAAAATGATGGCTACTGGGGAGATTATGGCTATTGGGAATAACTTTGAGGCTGCATTTTTAAAAGGTATTAGATCACTGGAAATAGGACAATACAGCTTGGAGCATAAAGCATCTAAAATAAGGTCTATGAAGGAACTAAAAAAGAGAGTAGTAAGCCCGGATGATGAACGAATATTTGATTTAGCTGAAATGTTAAGACGTGGATATACTAAGACTATGTTACAAAAAATTACTGGAATGGATCCATTCTTCATGGAAAAACTCCAATGGATAGTAAGACAGGAGGAAATTTTAAAGAAAACAAAATTATCTGACCTTACTCCTAAAAACCTTAGAAATTGGAAGAAAAAAGGATTTTCAGATAGGGCTATGGCAGAATTTATGAGCTTAAACGAAGATGATATAATTGCTAAAAGAAAAGAATTAAACATTATACCTGTATATAAGATGGTCGATACCTGTGCTGGAGAATTTGAAGCTTCTTCATCTTACTACTACTCAACCTATGACCTATATGATGAAGTTGAAATATCAGGCAGAAGAAAAGTTATAGTAATTGGATCTGGGCCTATTAGAATCGGACAAGGAATTGAATTTGACTACTGTACAGTACATACAGTAAAAGCACTGCAAAGTTTAGATATAGAGACTATTATCATAAACAACAACCCTGAGACTGTGTCCACAGATTTCTCAACTGCTGATAAATTATACTTTGAACCATTAGTGCTAGAAGACGTAATGAATATTATTGAAAAAGAAAACCCAGAGGGAGTTATCCTGCAATTCGGCGGGCAGACTGCTATAAAATTAGCCAATGATTTAGCAGACTTAGGAATTAATATCATCGGTACTTCTGCCGACATGATAGATGCTGCTGAAGACAGAGAAAGATTTGAAGCTATTCTAGAAAAATTAGATATAAAAAGACCGAAGGGAAGAGCTGTTTGGAATACTGAAGATGGTGTAGCAGAGGCTGAAAAAGTAAAATATCCCGTATTAGTAAGACCTTCATATGTATTAGGAGGACAGGGGATGGAGATCTGCTATTTAGAAGAAAACTTAAAAGGATATTTAGAAGCTTCTTTCATTAGAGACCCTAAAAATCCAGTATTGGTAGATAAATATTTGAATGGTGTAGAAATCGAAATAGATGCAATCTGTGACGGTGAAAATGTTCTTATTCCTGGGATCATGGAGCATCTTGAGAGAGCGGGAATACATTCTGGTGATTCAATCACAGTTTATCCACAACAAAATTTATATGAAGGAACGGAAGAAGAGATATTAGAGATCACTAAAAAGTTAGCTAAAGAATTAAATATAATAGGAATGATGAATATACAATTTATAGCCTATGAAAATGAATTATATATCATAGAAGTAAATCCAAGATCATCTAGAACCGTTCCTTATATCTCCAAGGTAGCTGGAGTTCCAATGATCGAACTAGCAACAAAAGTAATGATGGGACAAAAATTATCTAATTTGCCATATGGTGTGGGGATATACAAGAAACCAAATATAGTAGCAGTAAAAGTACCAGTATTCTCTACAGAAAAACTTGGTGGTGTAGAAGTATCATTGGGTCCTGAAATGAAATCCACGGGGGAAGTCCTGGGAATAGGAAATAATATGGACGAAGCTATCTACAAGGGACTTGTAGGAGGGTACAGAATACATGAGATTAAAAATAAGAGAGTTTTAGCTACTATTAAAGGAAGCGATAAAGATGAATTCTTAAGCCTAGCTAAAAGACTTATAAATCAAGGATGTACAATGATTGGTACTGGCGGAACTGCTGAATATCTAAATAATAATGGTGTTCCATGTGAAATTGTCAATAAGATCAACGAAGCATCTCCTAATATAATCGATAGACTAAAAACTCAGCAAATAGATCTACTCATCAATACTCCTACAAAAGCAAATGATGCTCAAAGAGACGGATTTAAGATAAGAAGAACAGCTATAGAATATGGTGTAGAAGTATTAACTTCATTAGATACACTAAATGCAGTATTAAATATCATGGAAAAAGATGTAAATACTAGAGACTTAGATATCTTTGATATCAGCAAGATTTAGCCACTCCTTACCCTCTTCCTTTTTTAGTGTTTCCCCTCACAGGTGGAAACCTATAGTAGAAATTTTAAGTGAAAATTCCCTCTCCTTTAGAGGGAGAGGGTGTTCGTCAGAACCGGAGGGGGTTATAGGAGGTAAATAAGTGAAAGAAATACTATCATTAAATAATTTAACGGTAAAAGATATCTTAAATATCTTAGATAAAGCAAAAGAATTGGAAAAAAATCCTAAACCTTATGAATTAAAAAATAAAATTTTATCTACTGTATTTTTCGAACCATCTACCCGAACTAAGTTATCTTTTATAAGTGCTATGTATAGATTAGGAGGGAAGGTAATAGAATTAGATGGAGGAGGGAATAACTCCCTAAAAAAAGGGGAAACAATATCTGATACCCTCACTATGATGGGCCTCTATACTGATATCATGGCAATCAGAAGTCCCTATGAGGGAACAGCCAAAAGAGCTAGTGAAATTTTAAATATTCCTGTAATAAATGCAGGGGATGGAGCTAACCAACACCCTACCCAGACTTTACTAGATCTCTATACTATACAGAAAGAAAAAGGGAGACTAGATAATTTAAAGGTCGCATTTGTAGGAGATCTCAAATATGGAAGAACTGTTCATTCATTGGCTAAGGCATTAGATAAATTTAGTGGAAATAAAATTTATTTTATAGCCCCTCCTGAGATGCAGATTCCATCATATATTTTAGACTCTCTCTCTTTAAAATATGAAGTTTTAGAAGATTATGAAGCTATTATGAAAGATGTAGACATTATATATATGACCAGGATACAAGAGGAAAGATTTGATGACCCCGAAGATTTTAAAAAATGTGCTGGGAAATATCAAATAGATAAAGAAATATTAAAAATATCTAAACCTGATTTAAAAATTCTTCATCCTCTGCCTAGGGTAGGAGAGATCCATACAAATTTAGATTCCACTCCTAATGCAATTTATTTTTCCCAGGCTAAAAATGGTGTTTTTGTCAGACAGGCTATCATGAGTTTACTCATAAAAAATCATATTAAACCTGCATATGACGGGATAGATAAAATTTGTAAAAATCCTAAATGTATATCAAAAGTAGAAAATTTAGGAGGGAAATGGATAGATTTTAAAGGAAAAAAAGTATGTTTTTACTGTGAAAAATAATTTATTTCCATAAAAAAGAGGTTAACCCCAAAAGGATTAAGCCTCTTTTTTTAATTTATCTTACATATTTTCTTTCAGGAAATTTCTTTTTATATTTTTTATTTTCATACATATTGATATCGGCTATATTGATAAATTCATCTAAAGTTTTATTTTCTCGGCATTCTACTATCCCTACACTAATACTGTGTGTGTATTCTTTTTTGGATTTATTATTGTAACTTTCCAAATTTTCTTCAATTTCATTAAATAATAGACGTATCTCTAATAAGTTTAATCTATTAAATCCTAAAATAAATTCATCTCCTCCAAATCTTAAAAAAATATCTTCTAACTCTAAATGTTTTTTTATAATTTCAACAATGTTCTTAATCAATTTGTCTCCCTCTTCATGGGAGTATCTATCATTTACATATTTCAAATCATTTATATCTACAAAAGCTATTGTAAAAACTTCATTATTATTTTTAGCCCGTTTAAAATTCCCCTCCAATTTTTCCAATCCTGCATATCTGTTTAAAATTCCAGTCATCACATCATAAGTAGCCAAGCTATATAATCTTTCCTTCGTAATCTCAAGACCTTCCAATAAATTATTTATATTTTTTCCTAAATTATCAATTTCATCTCTACCTTTAACTTTAAGACGTTTTCTTAAATCCTGACATTCTATGATTTCCCTTACTGAATAATCCATTTTTCTTAATCTTTTTACTATAAAATGCTCCATAAAGATATAAATAGCAAACACTAAAATTATAAAATTAATAAATAACATAACTACATATTTTTTTACATTTTTCTTCCCCAGGATCAATATATCAGCATTCCTTTGATTATTAAAAGCAACACTTCTCCCTGAGAGAGTTGAAATATATATCTTATTATATATTTTATCCTTACCCACCTTAACTTCATATGGGATTTCTAATCTATTAGAAATACTTGCCATATTAAGTTGAATTCCTAATTTTTTTTCAATAGATGCGACCCTATTTTTATTTAAAAAATAACCCATTATTAAATTACCATTTGATTTTTTTACATTTTTGCTATCAGTTATTTTTAAATTAGAAAAAATAAAGACTTTATTATTATCTCCAATCAGCATCCCTGTTTTCTCTACATAATTAGATGTTTTTTTTGTTATCATCTTAATTTCTTTAACAGGAATTTTATTATTATTAAAATTATCATAACCTTGCTTGTATAAAATTTTTCCAGAACCATCTACAAAAATAATAAAATCTAAATTTAAATCAGACAATATTCCCAAATTTAAATTACTCTTTATAAATGTTTTTCTTGTGTTATCATCTCCTCCTATAAATTCATATGTATCATCCCACTTACTCCAATCAATATTCGTTTTTTCTAAATTTTTATACATTCCTTTAAACTCATTGTCTATCAAATGATATACAGATTTTGATCTAATAATTTCTAAATTTTTATAATCTGTATCTATTGATTTTTTTAAATAAACAAACATAAATATAAAAACTTATATGTGAAAAAAACAATGTGAGAATAGCATTTTTACTAAATTAACAGCCCTTATTTTTGGAATTTTTTCATATATATAGGAAGGTGTTCTATTATATCCCTTGCTGTAATACAAAACCTTTCTTTAGATAATTCATCCCCTATAAAACCATGAATATAAGTCCCTATACAGGCAGCTTCTAATACATCATATCCCTGTGCTATTAAGGAAGCGATTATCCCTGTAAGAGAATCACCCATACCTCCATTTGCCATGACAGGATTTCCGCTTGTATTTATATATACCTCCCTCCCATCGGTGATAAGAGTTCTATGTCCTTTTAAAAGTAAAATCACATCATGACTTTGAGCAAATTTTTTAACTATGTTTAATCTATCTTTTTTTATTTCTTCTATATCTAATCCTGTGAGCCTTGAAAATTCTCCCAAATGAGGAGTTAAAACCACTTTTTTCCCTCTCAATAATTCCATATTTCCATGTAATACATTTATCCCATCTGCATCTATTACCAAGGGACAGGTAGAATTATCTAAAGTATATTTTAAGATATCTAATGTTTTTTTCTTTCCCATTCCTGGACCTAAGGCTATTACTGCAGCATTTTTTAATAATTCTTTTATTTTAGTTTCATTTGAAAAAACACAGCTCATGGCTTCCAAAAGGTTGGACACTACCACATTTTCTATCTTATCTTCTATGCAAAGAGTTACAAGACCTGCTCCTGACCTCACTGCTGAATTAGCTGTAATTACAGGGGCTCCTGTAAATCCCTGACTTCCCCCTATTACTATCACATGCCCATAATCCCCTTTATATCCTTCCAGATCCCGTTTTTTTAAGACTATATCTTTTTTTTCTAATTTTTTTCCCATAATTCCTCCTTGGTGAACTGGGATTATAAAACTACCGTTTCACATTTATTTATATATATCCTAAAAGACATTTTGACTTAATCCATCGACTTGCGTTTTTTTATCATTTTTTTACATAACACTACAGGTATTTATCAACAATTAAATTTAATATCTTCTCCCCATTTTTTCATGATTTGTTTTGTCCTTTAAAAATATAAATAGAATCATTGAAATTATTGTCAGTATAAGTCCATACAAAAATGTTGTTTCTGGATTTATTTTATCCCACAGCAAGCCAGCAATAAATTTACCTGGAAGAGCTACCAGACCTATTGCTGTGTGATATGTTCCTAATGCTGTTGCTTTTAGATGTTTTGGTGCTAAATCCACTACAAATGCTCTTTGAACACCATCTATCAGGGCATAGAATATTCCATAGATTATAAATAATAACAGAATACTGTAAATATTTAATGCAAACATTAAACCAAAAGAAGTTATTGCAAATATCAAATAACCTATCATCAAAACCGGTTTTCTTCCAATTTTATCTGACAATATTCCTGAAGGTATTACACAAATAGTGTAAACAACATAAAAAATGACATAAAGAAGGATTACCGTATTATCAGCTATCCCTATATCCTTAGCCCTTAATAGGAGAAAGGCATATCCAAAATGTCCCAATGCAAATATTGAGGAAATGACAATAAAAAATTTCAAATCCCAAGGCAATTCTTTAAAACTTAGCTTAAAGGAAATTTCTTTTTCTTTTGTTATTGTTGGAGTATTCGTTTCTTTGATAAATAAAATAATAAACACTGCAATTGCCCCTGGTATAAAAGCAAATAGAAAGATATTTTTATACCCTAAAACTGGAAGAAGAAGAAAAGCAAGGATTGCTCCTAAAACTGATCCAATCCCATCCATAGCTCGATGAAACCCATACGCCTTTCCCCTCATCCCCTCATCACAAGATTCAGCCACAATCGCATCCCTTGGAGCATTTCTGAGTCCTTTACCGATTCTTTCTATTATTCTGACTAAAAGAACAAAAGACCAAACATTGGCAAAGGCGAATAAAGGTTTTGTTATAGCCGACAGAGAATAGCCAAACAAAACAAAAGGTTTCCTTTTTTTTATTTTATCAGACCAATAGCCGGATATAACTTGTAATAAAGAAGCAGTTGTTTCTGCTGCACCTTCAACGATACCAACCACATAAGCGCCAGCACCCAAAACAGTAGTTAAGAATAAAGGAATTAACGGAAAGATCATCTGGCTTGAAAAATCAGTAAATAAACTAACTAATCCTAATATAAATACACTTCTGGTAATACCCACGAAGATTTTAATTTTATTGTATTTATTCATTTTTTATTCCTCCTCATATTGAAATGATAATAAAAAAACATTAAACAATTAATTGTATGTAACGAACAAGCTCATCCGCCGTCATAGAGAGCTACAGATTATACATTTATTTTACTTTTATTATCCTGTAATCCTTCTTTTTAAAGTAACTATTCTTCTATTCTTTTTCATTGTATAATACAAGTAATAAAAAAAAGGCTTGACCCTTTTGGGCCAGCCTCATTTTTTAATCTTTTATTCTTATTCCACGAGCAGTCAGAACTGTTCCTATCATAGGTATTGAATATAAATATCTTATCTCTACTTCATCTGTCAATTCCAAACCATCATAGATATATACATCCAAACCATCTATGTCATATTTTGTAAATCCATTTTGATTTTCCATCTCTTTTATTGCTTCAACCTGAAGCGTTTGCATTCCAGCACATCAGCCACCTTGAGCAATTTCAACAGAAACTTTTATAACATTAAGATTTTTTTTAGTCATATATTTTCTTAATTTTTCTTCAATTAATATCATTATTTAACCTCCACTTATTATATAATGATATTATTATATCATATTTTTTTATAAATAATAATAATATTTTATAATCTATAATTATCGGACTTGTATGTGAGCTAAAGAAAAAATCAATACTAATTTCATTACATTAATATTTTAAAATACTATTTTTAAAATATCTTCAAAATAATCAGCATAATGCACTGTAATTCCTTTTTTTATATAATCAGGCAGTCTTTCAAAATCATTTTTATTATCTTTAGGAATTAATAACGTATCTATTCCTACTCTTCTTGCAGCTATTGTTTTTTCTCTTACTCCTCCAATAGGTAATATTTTTCCAGTTAAAGTAATTTCACCAGTCATAGCTATATTGTTTTTAATTGGTTTATTTTTAGCAAGTGAATATAGTGCAAGTGCCATAGTTACACCGGCAGATGGTCCATCTTTCGGTGTAGCACCTTCAGGTACATGAAGATGGATACTATGTTTATCAAAGAAGTCTTTTTTATCTTTATCACAATCTTCTTTACACATTAAAGATTTAACGTATGAATAAGCAATAATTGAAGATTCTTTCATTACATCTCCTAATTGACCTGTTTGTTTAAATCCACCTTGATGACCAATAATTCTTGCCTCTATATATAAGGTAACTCCACCCATAGATGTCCAAGCTAACCCTAGTGTAACTCCAGGAATGTTTTTATTATATAGTTCTTCAGTAGTAAAGATTGGTTTACCTAAAAATTCTTCCATATTTTTTTTATTTACATTTATTTTTTTATCTTCCCCTTCGGCTATCTTCAGTGTAGCTTTTCTCATAATCTTTTTAATATTCTTTTCTAGTCCCCTTACTCCAGCTTCTCTAGCATATTTATCAATAATTTCTCTCAGTGTTGAAGCTGTTATTGATATCTCTTTTTTTGTTAATCCATGTTGTTTCATTTGATGTGGAATTAAATATTTTTTTGCTATCTCTTCTTTTTCTTCTAATATATATCCAGGCAGTTGAATTACTTCCATCCTGTCCAAAAGTGGTCTAGGAATAGTATCTAACTGATTGGCTGTAGTTATAAATAAAATTTTAGAAAGATCAAATCTTACATCCAAATAATGATCTAGAAATTCAACATTTTGTTCTGGATCTAATACCTCTAAGAGAGCCGATGCTGGATCCCCTTGATAACTATTTCCTATTTTATCTATTTCATCTAACATTATTATTGGATTTGACGTTCCGACTTTCTTTATAGCCTGTAATATCTTCCCTGGCATAGCACCAATATAAGTTCTTCTATGACCTTTAATCTCTGCTTCATCCTTCATCCCACCTACAGAAAATCTAAAAAATTCACGGTTTAATGCATTTGCGATTGATTTTCCAATGGAAGTTTTCCCTACCCCTGGAGGTCCTACTAAACAAAGGATTGCTCCACTTACAGTCCCAGTTTTCATAATGGTACTAATAAATTCTAATATACTGTTTTTAACATCCTGTAATCCATAGTGATCTTCATCCAGTTTTTTTCTTGATTTATTTATATCCAAGCTATCTTTTGAATAGACCCCCCACGGTAATTCTGCTATGGCTAAAAGATAGGATCTTACGACATTGTGTTCTGGAGAATGACTGTCCAATAATTTTAACTTTTCTATTTGTTCCTCTACGGTCTTTAACGCTTCCTCACTTAGAGTTTTCCCTTCTAGTATTTGTAGTATTTTTTCGACTTCGCTTTCTTTATCATCTTGTTCTATTCCTAATTCTTTTTTGATCAATTTTAATTGTTCTCTTAAAAAATATTCTTTTTGTTGTTTACTTACTTTTTCTTCAATTTGTTTTTGGAGTTTTTGTTGAAGATGTGATATTTCTAGTTCCTTTTTCAACATAGTTAATAGTAATCTACTTCTCTTAGCTAGATCCCACTCTTCTAAAACTTCTTGTAGATTTTTATTCTCAATTTTTAACATAGATGTGATAAGATCCATAAGTACACCTGGCTTTTCATAATTTACCTGTGTCATCAGTAATTTCAATTCTTCCTGAAGGATAGGATTAACCTTAAAAATTTCCTTTAAAGATGACATAATGGCTAGCATATAAGCACGTATTTCATCATTTGGAGGTCCTTCCTCACCTTTGTCATATTTCACATTCCAAATGATATTCGGCTCTTTTTTTACCACTTTTAAAAGTTCAAACCTATTCAATCCTTGAACTATTATTTGAATTGTATTGGCTGAAAGAGGTGTTATCTTATGAATTTTTACTATTGTTCCAACTTCATATAGCTCTGATTTAAAAATATCAAATTGATTTAATTCCTTTACAAAAACTAAACCTAATAATTTATTTTCTGTTTCCTCAACCATTTTGATAGTTTTTAAAAAAACTTCCCCTGAAAAAGTTATAGGGATCATAATGTTTGGAAATATTGGTCTTGTTAGCATTGGTAAAATTGTTAAATTTTCTGGCAAGATGTGTTCTACATTAATTAATTGACTATTATTTTCTTGTGCATACATGATCAGCTCCTCCTTATCAATCATTTTATTTGAATAATAGTTTATACCTTCTTTCCTTATAATTTCCTGTTAAATTAATTAAAAAATTTTATATTTAATTCCCTTTAGATCCACAAACAAGGGAAATAATTCCTTTGTATTTATTTTTCCTTAAGCATGTTTGTTTTACATCAATAAATATAGTATAATAGTTTAAAATGTTTATTAAAAATTTAGGAGGAATATCATGAAATTTATTATTTCAAGAGACAAACCAGCCCTTATATACAAGGGAACTGAAATTTCGTATAAAGAATTAGTGAGAAGAATTTTATATTATTCAAATATGTTAAAATTAGAACATCCAGAGGATAAGGTCTTGATATTTTTAGAAAATCGACCTGAGATCGCATATGCTATATTTTCTATTTGGGAAAGAAAAGGAATCTCTATAAATGTAGATGCAGGAAGTAATGCTATTGAAATCGCATATTTTTTAACCGATGCAAAACCAAAATATTTATACACCAGTAATAAAAATTTAGAAGTTGCTGTGGAAGCACTAAAAATATCTGGACTCAATATCCCTATCATCAACTTAGACGAAGTAAAAGTCCCAGAAAAATACGTAGGTAAAAAAGATTATATTGAAGCTCCAATGGGAGATAGTACCGTCTTACTCCTTTACACCTCTGGTACTACTGGAGATCCTAAGGGAGTTATGCTCACTATGGACAATCTCCTTTCTAATATCGATAATATTGCTAAAGTTGGTTTATATCGAGAAATTGATCGAGTTTTAGCTCTTTTACCTATGCACCATATCCTTCCACTTATGGGAAATTTGATTCTCCCTATAAAAATCGGAGGTACAGTTATCATCTTGGATGATCTCTCATCTACCGCTATTAAAGGTGCATTACAGAAATATAAGATTACATTATTTGTAGGAGTTCCTAGATTATGGGAAATGTTTCATAAGGGAATAATGGAAAAAATAAATTCAAGTTTTATTCCTAGAACACTATTTAAAATAGTTGCTAAAACAAATAATATAGAACTTGGTAGAAAGATATTTAAAAAAGTACAAGATGGATTTGGTGGAGAAATGCATGTTATGGTTTCTGGAGGTGCTAAGATAGATCCACAAATAATCAAAGATTTTAATACTCTAGGATTTAGAATGTTAGAGGGGTATGGTCTTACGGAAACATCTCCAATCCTTACATTTACCCGATATGGCGATATAAGACCTGGCTCTTGTGGTGGAGCACTCCCAGGAGTTGAATTAAAAATAGCTGATGATGGTGAAATCATTGCCCGTGGAAAAAATATAATGAAAGGGTACTATAATAAACCAAAAGCTACAGCAGAAGTAATAGATAAAGATGGCTGGTTTCATACTGGAGATTTAGGAGAGATAAGAGATACTTACCTTTATATTGTAGGTAGAAAAAAAGAAATGATTGTCCTTCCAAATGGTAAGAATATCAATCCACAAGATATAGAAGATAATATTATGAAAAGAACTAATTTAATTTCTGAATTAGCTATTACTGAACATAAAAGTCATCTGGTTGCAATTGTATATCCTAATTTTTCAGTTATTGAGCAAGAGGGAATAAAAAATATAAGTGAAGCTATAAAATGGAATGTTGTAGATCCATATAATATCGAAGCTCCTAATTATAGAAAAATATTAGATATCAAGATCGTGCAGGAGGAACTGCCTAAAACAAGACTTGGAAAACTTAGAAGATTTAAGTTAAAAGATCTATTAGAGGAGAAAAAAAGAGTCATAGAAAAAATTGCAGAGCCAACTATAGAAGAATATCTAATATTGAAAAAATTCATAGAAAATTTAAAAGGAATATCTTCTACACCAAAAGATCATTTTGAATTAGATCTAGGTATGGATTCTTTGGATTTTGTAGAATTATTATCATTTGTAGAAAATACATTTAATATTACCATTATGGAAGAAGAACTTTCACAGTATCCGACTCTATATGACCTATCTAAATTTTTACATGATAAAGGTGTAAATATAACAGAAAAAGAAAATAACTGGTCTAAAATATTAAATAAGGATATCGATGTCTTTATTCCTAAATCCAGTGTATCCTTGAAATTTACAAAATTTATTTTAACTCCATTTTTTAAGGGATATATTAAAATAAATAAAAGTGGTTTAGAAAATATAATTAATCAACCAGCAATCTTCATAGGGAATCACCAAAGTATGTTAGATGCCTTTATCTTAATCAATGCTTTAAATAAGAAAATTTTAAAAGACACCTATTACTTAGCTGTATCTAAACATTTTAAAGGTTCATTCAAAAAATGGGGTGCTGACCATGGGAATATAATTCTTTTAGATGTAGACAATAACTTAAGTAAAACTTTACAAGCTGCTGCTATGGTTCTTCGTCAAGGGAAAAACCTAGTTATATTTCCTGAAGGGGCTAGAAGCAGAGATGGAGAGATGACAGAATTTAAAAAAGCTTTTGCTATATTAAGCAAAACTCTAAATATACCAATTCAGCCATTTGTTATCGACGGAGCTTATAAATCTATGCCTATTGGGAGCAAATTCCCTAAATCTACAGATGTTGATCTTACATTTCTTCCTCCTCTATATCCCAAAGATTTAGAGATTGATGAAATCGTAATAAAAAGCGAGGGTTTAATTAAAAAACAGTTAAAAAATAGTTAATTTTTGTTTTTTAAAAAAACAAAATGATTTAGAAACACTGTTATTTAATTCACTTTTTATAACTTATTAATTACAGTTGCAACAAACATTACTTGTTTAGCGTACATTTGTTGTTGTTGTTCAAACCATTATAACGTATATATATACATTATGTCAACAGCATATATGTACTGAATGTACTGTAAACGTTCAAAAAATTCCTTATTCATTAATAAGGAATTTTTTTACTTCAAATACACTTCTATTTTATATAAACAAACAAATAAAATAATTTTTTCACAAATTTAAACGGCTTATACATAAAATGACCTAAAAAACAAATAAAACGTTTATTTATCGAATTGACACTTATTTATTATGATGATACTCTTATTTAATATTAAAAGATAAAAAATTTTATTTCAATTATTTTATATTTAAATGGAGGTATTTTATGGAAAGTTTTATTAATCTATTAAATGGTATTATTTGGTCACCACTACTTGTCTACCTTTGCCTAGGGGCAGGGCTTTTTTTCACTATAAAGATTAAAGGGTCACAATTTTCAATGATCAAAGAGATGATAAGATTATTATTGGGTAAAGATGTTAAACAGGGAGAAAGATCTAAAAATTCAATAAGTGGATTTGAGGCAATGTGTATGTCAGTTTCTGGAAGAGTAGGAACTGGTAATATTGCAGGGGTTGCTACAGCCATTGCTTTGGGAGGACCAGGATCTATCTTTTGGTTATGGATTATCTCACTTCTAGGTGCAGCTTCATCATACGTTGAATCTACGTTGGGTCAATTATATAAAGAAAAATTTGAGGGTGGATATAGAGGAGGGCCAGCTTACTATTTTAAAAAAGGTTTATTAGGTGGTAAAGCTTGGTATGGTAACTTATTTGCTATTGTAACTGTAGTTAGTATGTCATTATTTATGCCTTCTGTACAAGCTAATGTAATTGCAGGATCTATAAAAACAGCTATTGCTATCCCTACATGGGTAACTGGATTAGCGATAGTTGCATTGTTAGCCATAATTATATTTGGTGGTGCTAAAAGGGTAGCTAAATTTGCTAGTATAGTAGTCCCATTTATGGCTATAGCTTATATTATAATAGCTCTTATAGTTCTAGCTCTAAATGTTGGAGATATTATTCCATCATTGGCATTAATCATTAAATCTGCATTTGGTCAACAAAAAGCCTTTGCTGGGATCGTGGGTGCTGCTGTTATGTGGGGTGTTAAAAGAGGAATCTATTCTAATGAAGCTGGACAAGGTACTGGCCCTGCATCTGCTGCAGCCGCTGAAACTTCACATCCTGCAAAACAAGGATTGATACAAGCTTTTTCTATATATATAGATTCTATATTCGTATGTACAGCAACTGCATTGATGATTATTATCACTGGTGCATACAAAGTTTTCAGTCCTACTGGAAAAGAGATATATTCAGGATTTGGATCTACTGCTCAGATGACAGCCTCTACTATTGGTTCTCTTAATACAACTGTCGCATTGGATACTGGTATTGGTTATGGAGCTTATATCGTAGCAATAGCTATCATGTTCTTTGCATTCACAACAATCTTAGCATATTTCTGGAACGGAGACACCGCTATAATCTATCTATTTGGAGAATCAGCTTCAGGTAAAAAGATTAGAACGTTATTAAATATAGTATTTTTAGTATTTACGTTTTTAGGTACAATTATATCTGGGGGTCTAGCTTGGACATTAGGAGATATTGGTGTAGGAATGATGGCATGGGTTAATATAATAGGAATCTTAATTATGTTTAAACCAACTATATTATGTTTAAAAGATTACAAAACTAGAATGGAAAATGGAACTCAAGATAATTGGGATTTCAATCCTAATGCAATTGGAATTAAAGGTGATTTTGAACTTTGGGATGATATAAGAACTGAAGATAGAAATACAAAAATAACAGAGGCGGAATTAGAAATTTCATAATATAAAATTTAAAGCTATAAGCAAATGATTTTGTTTATAGCTTTTTTATTGTATAATATATTAAAAAAATAATTAGGAGGAGTAAATATGAGTGATTTTAATGAACGTGCAAAAAATTGGGATGTAGAGTCAAAGATAGAACGTGGCAATGCAATTGCTAAATCAATAAAAACTAATATAAAATTAAATAAAAATATGAATGTTTTAGACTTTGGATGTGGTACTGGACTACTAATTTTCCCTTTAATAGAAAAGGTTGGAGCAATCCATGGAATAGATTTATCTCCTAATATGTTAGATATTTTAAAAGAAAAAGGAAAGAATTATAAAAATTTAACCACAGAACTTACAGGAATATTTGAAATTACATCAACTTTTGACTTGATTATGAGTTCTATGGTTATGCACCATATCGAAAATATAACTAAACTAGCAAAAAAATTATATGATTCTTTAAATCCTCATGGAATGATAGCTATTGCAGACCTCATGAAAGAAGATGGTTCATTTCACAATTCACTTGACGGAGTTTATGCCTTGGGATTCTCAAATGAATTTTTAGAAAAAATTTTTAAAGAAGCAGGATTTAAAGAGATAAAAGTAGTTAAAAATATTTTTATTATGGAAAAAAATGATAAAAAATACCCATTATTCTTACTCGTAGGGAAAAAATGATAAAGAGATATAAGATAACTATTGGGAATAAAGAACGAGAAGTTATTATACTTAAGAAAAAAAAGAAAAATATTTCTCTTCAAGTAAAGCCATCTCTAGAGATCATTTTAAGTATTCCTATGAGAGTCTCTTACTCCTACGGGTTAAAATTAATAGAAAGAAAATATTTATGGATAGAGGATAAGTTAGAAAAATATTCCTCTGTATCTGATGTTTTAGGGATCTATTATCTTGGTGAACTCTATCCTTGAAAAATAGAAAAATCTAAATTTGAAATAAAGATAGGAAAAAAAGATATAATTTGCAATAACTCTAAAGAATTTGATTTCGCATTAAATGGGTGGTATCGACAAAAAATAAAAATAATTTTAGAAGCATACCTTGAAAAATATACTGAACTTATGGAACTTTATCCTAAAAAAATAAAGATTAAACCATTAAAATCTGCCTGGGGAATTTGCTATTCTAACGGGACTATTACTTTCAACCTCAATCTTATAAAAGTTCCCTTGGATGTAATTGAATATTTGGTGGTGCATGAACTAGGACACTTAAAACACCCTAATCATTCTAAGGAATATTGGAAATATATAGGGGAATATATAGAAAATCCAAAATTTTACCGTAGATGGTTGAAAAAAAATGGATATAAATTTATATAAGGGGGAAACCTTATGGGATAGATGAACTTATTAAAAGAAAAGAAGAGGTTGCATACAGAATAATTAAAGGAGATTTTAAAAGTAGAATCTCTTTTAGTGTTACTGAAAAAAGAATTAATAAAATATTTAAAATTAAAGGAAAACGATACGAAAGACATAAAATTATAGATTCAAATTTTACATATGCTGATAATCAATGGATAAAACATCTGTTTGAACACCGATGTTTTAATTGTGGAAGTAAAAAAAATTTACAAATCGATCATCATATGCCCCTATCTCTAGGGTATGGTTTAAAAATAGGCGATAGGTATAACGCAGTTCTCCTCTGTAAAAGGTGTAATAACCAAAAAAGCAGCTTACTGCCCACAAAATTTTATACTCTATCTCAACTTAAAATTTTGGAAACAACTTATGATATTCACTCTCATAAAGATAAATATATAAATAATTATAAAAATATAGATATTGAAAATATCATTGATTTTTATGAAAAATCTCTAAAAGATAAAGCTTTAGTCTATTTAAATTATTTAGATTATCTATGGAATCAGAAAAAAATATCTAAATACAGATTAAAAAAAGGAATTTTTTATAAGATATACTATATCGATAAACAAAAACTAAAAGTAATTTATGGTAAAATAAAATATAATTTTTTTGGGGGAAAGATAATTATTGATAATACAAAAATAAGATTAAAAGATGTTAAAGGGGTGATATTATTTAATCTCTAACTCGATTTATTTAATTTTGAGTTCTATTTATAAAACCTTAAAAAGAATACCAACTATCTACAACAACTTGATACCATCCACATATTTTTTTAAATTGACTTAATATATATTATAAGGTATTAATATAATGAGTAATAAAAAAAATTTAGGAGGTAATATTATGGAAAATAACATGCCATTATTAGGAGACAGGTTCCCTGAATTAGAGGTCCAAACTACACATGGACCATTAAACTTACCAAACGATTTAAAGGGATCATGGTTTGTACTATTTAGTCATCCTGCTGATTTCACACCAGTTTGTACCACTGAATTTGTTGGATTTCAAAATATTCAAGAAGAGTTAGAAAAATTAAACTGTGCACTTATTGGGATGTCTATTGATCAAGTTTTTTCTCATATTAAGTGGGTAGAATGGATTAAAGAAAATTTGAAAGTGGAGATAAAATTTCCTATAATTGCTGGAAATGATACCATTGCTAATAAACTAGGAATGTTACATCCAGGGAAAGGTACTAATACTGTTAGAGCCGTATTTATTATTGATCCAGAAGGAAAAGTTAGGCTAATTATGTATTATCCACAAGAAATTGGTAGAAATATGGATGAAGTTTTGAGATCTGTCAAAGCTCTTCAAACTTCTGATACAAATGGTGTAGCAACACCTGCTAACTGGCCAAATAATGATTTGATTGGTTCAAATGTAATTGTCTCACCTGCAACTACTGAAGGCAATGCTAAAAAACGTTTAGAAGACAAAACTATTACATGTTTTGATTGGTGGTTCTGTCATAAAAAATTATAACCAAGTTTGTTAGGGGCTGTTGCAAGTTTTGTGTAAACTTTAAAAATTAATATAAAACTTCTATAAAATGAGGAGCGATAATCCCTTTAATTATTGCTTCTCATTTTTAATATATTAGAACTATATGTATATAATAGGTTTTAAAAATTAATCTTTTTTTTAAAATCTAAAATAGGCATCAATAACTAAGTAATTTATATAATTTGATCATTTTACCTTACTTTTTTTCTATTATCTCTATTTTCATATGATATTTTTTATTATCTCTCTAAAAATTTATTGTAGGTTCTAGATAGCTTATGATAAAATATCTTTCCATTATGCTCTTCAAAATAATAATTTTTTTACATAAATACCTGAAAAGTAGACATCAATGTAGTTTATTCTAAAAGTAGTATAAAGTATCAAAAAATTAACCTCCATTTTTTATTTACCTCTACTATATTCTTATTTTACTTCCTGTATAACTATAAAAAATTTTATTCCCCATTGCATTTTTTAATTTTATAAAACCATCTATACCTGTACAATGATTTGTATAAATTTTATCTATGTTTATTTTTTTTAACTCTTCAATTGTTTTTTTTATTTTTTCATTATTTTTTTCTTGAAGGAATTTTTCGTTTAGTTTTATTCCACTTAGGTGCATTCCACCTAGGGCTAAATTTATATTATATATTCTTGTTTTATTCATAGCTGATTTTAAAATATTTATAATTCCATTGTGTGAACATCCGGTAATAATATTTAGTTTTTTATCTTTTTCTATAATTAAAAATAGTTCATCCTGAAATTTATCCACCACATAATTATCACTATCTTTAACAAATAAATTTTGTTCAACTTTTTCAAAATCTGTATATTCACTTATTTCTGTAATAACTTTGATATTTTCATTCAATATATAATCTTCTTCAAGAAATAAAAATTCATTGGGATAATTTTTGTATTTATTCCTCAGTTTAAAACCTATTTCCCTAATATGTCCAGTACTACTTGAATATTTTTGTTGAAGGGCATTTTTTTTCATAATTATTTTTGCTGTCTTATTAACTTCTAAAATTTTTTCTAGTCCACCTGTATGATCATAATGACCATGGCTTAATATTATAAAGTCTACGTCTTTTAAATCTTCTCCCATCAATTTTGCATTTTCAAGAACTATTCCTGTTTGCCCAGTATCAAATAATATTTTACAATCTCCTGTCTTAATTAAAAATGATAACCCATGCTCTGCTTTTAAATTTGCTTTATAAACTAAATTTTCAACTAAAGTAATTATCTCCATACAAATACTCTCCTTTTAATGTTTATTGTGGTAACTACATTATATCGTTTTTTCATAAAAAAAGGTATTTTTTTATTTCAAGTGGTCGACTTGAAATGATTATACAGCAACACACTTTTTAATAAACATAAAAGTAACACAAGATAATGAGTATAATTTTAAAATATAAAGATAATTATTATTTTTAAATAGGCTATGTCATATAAGGGAAGATAGAAAATTAGATTGCATTTAATTTAATATATGTTGACTTTAAACTCCTACAGATACTATAATTTGATAAATAATATATTATAGGAGGGGATTAGATTTAAATATTTAGGGGAAACAATGGCATTAGTAGCAGCATTTGGAATGGTAGGAGCATCTATTTCCTTTGAAATAGCTGGTAAAAAAGTAGGGTCTCTTACGGTAAACATTATGAGACTTATACAAGGTATGATTTTTTTAAGTATTACCTCTTTATATATGAGGGGCCTGCCTTTCCCGACAGATGCCAGTTTAAAAGAATATACATTTTTAGGGATATCTGGCTTTATAGGAATGTTTTTAGGTGATCTATTTATGTTTGAATCCTTTGTTCTATTAGGAGCTCGTATAACTACCTTAATAATGACTGCAGTACCTGTGGTGACTGCACTTTCAGCATGGATTTTAATCGGAGAAACCTTAAGTTTTAAAGAAGGACTAGCAGTTTTTCTTACTGTAGGAGGAATATTTTTAGTAATGTTTTATGGAAATGGAAGTGGAGAAAAAAAAAAAAATTCCCAACAAAAGGTATTCTGTGTGCTATAGGTGGAGTTTTAGGACAATCTTTAGGGTTGGTTTTCAGTAAAATAGGTCTAGAGTCCTATGATCCTCTTGCTGCTACCCAGATTAGAGTAGTCGTAGCTATGGTAGCCTTTATGATCCTTATATCCATAAGGGGAAAATGGGGAGAAGTAAAAAAAGGAGTAAAAAATAAAAAAGCTCTTAAATGGTTAGTTATAGGATCGTTTTTTGGCCCATTTATGGGAGTCACATCAATGCTTATAGCACTTAAAAATGCAAGTACAGGGATAGTTTCCACTCTTTCATCTACAAGTCCAATACTCATAATACCATTCTGTATATTGATATTCAAGGAAAGGGTAAAACCTATAGAAGTTTTAGGGGCTGTTATATCTGTAGGAGGAGCATCTCTTTTCTTTATTTAATTTATTTATTTATAAGGAACCTTGGGTTCCTTTTTTTAATCTGAATGCAACGTCGTTAGAGTATAATAATTGTAGGTAAATTATCAAAAAATAAAAAGGAAGACCAAAATTTATGTTAGAATTGATTCACTACAAAAAATCTACTTAAAGGATGG
>NBMF01000038.1 GCA_002084825.1 Fusobacteriia bacterium 4572_74 | reverse complement strand
TTTAAAAAATGGTGGTTGGAGAAGGATTTGAACCTTCGAAGGCTGAGCCGGCAGATTTACAGTCTGCTCCCTTTGACCACTCGGGAATCCAACCACGAGTATTTATATCTTTAAGATCTTATATAGATTTGATCATTTTCAATAACTATCTTTACCTTACCTTCTTTTTGCAGAATATTTAAATATTTAAATAACTCCACCTCATTTTTTTGAAGTAATTCAACCATCTCATCAATACTGTATTTTCTTTTATTAAGCATATTTAAGATAAGTTTTTCTAGTTTTTCATTATACTTAGGAAGTTCTTCTCTAGAAGAATATTTTTTTATAATCTCTACTGAATTTAAACCATGACTTATAAAATATTCTCTAATTTCAGACAACCTTTTTATAGATGCTGGTTTTATATCCTGTACAGCTCCAGGTCTAGCCAGAGTATTCAATTGAATTGTAGTTACTTTTTTGTCCTTGAGATATCTTACAAATTTTTCTAACTCATCCTCTCCATCATTTATCCCCTCTACTATAAAGATCTCTAAATATACATCTTTTTTAGTTGTAGATAAAAATTTAGTCATTCCATCCAGGATATTTTGGGCAGTTAAACCTTCTATAGGTCTATTCATTCTCTTAAATATATTTTCTGATATTGCATCTAAAGATGGAATTATCAGGTCTGCTTCTTCCAAAGATTTCCTTACATCTAAGTTATTTAAAAGGCTAGAATTAGTTATAACTGCTATCTTACCACTATATATTTTTCTTACTTTTTTGATTATTATACCTAAATCTTTATTTAATGTCGGTTCTCCACTCCCGGAAAAAGTTATATAATCAGGTGTCAGATTTTGTAATACATCTTCAATTTCCTTTATCAATCTATCTATATCTATATAACTATCTCTCACATTGTAAAATTTAGTTGTAGACCCACATTCACAATAGATACAATCAAAATTACATGTTTTAGACATAACTAAATCCACACCTAAAGAAACTCCTAATCTTCTAGAAGGCACCGGTCCAAATATATATTTATACAATTTTTTTCCCCCTTATTTATAGTTTTATATTTCCTAATACCAGTGAATATATGGTTGATGCTAATTTCAGTGGATTGTGTCTCACAGTCTTATCTTTACTTATCTCAATCAATGGTTCACAAATTATTTTAAGAGAATATTTTTTTAGATTTTCTAAATCTATCTTTATCTCCTTAACATCCTGTTTCTTATATTTTTCCAAAACATCATTTGGTATTTTTTTACTATTCACTATAACAGAATTAAAAAATTCCTCTCCTACATGGGAATATATAGCTTTTATATGATCTCCTACAGTATAATTTGCAGTCTCTCCAGGCTGTTCCATAGCATTAGATACATATACCTTATGAGCCTTAGATTTTACTACAGCTTCTTTAATTTCTTCTATGATTAAATTTGGCATAATACTGGTGTAGAGACTTCCAATTCCTACTATCACCATATCAGCTTGTTCTATAGCTGATACAGTTTCCTTGACTGCTTCAGGTTTTTTATCAAAATACACTCTTTTTATTTTTTTATTAATAGTTGGTATATTAGATTCTCCCGTCACTATCTGACCATCTTCCATCTCTGCTATAAGAGTACAACTGCTAGAGGTAGCTGGTAATACCGTCCCCTTTATATTCAATACTTCATTCAATGATTTTATTCCATCGACTATATTCCCTTCCATATTTATCATAGCTGTCAGCATAAGATTCCCAATTGGATGGCCGGCCAGATCACTGGTCCCACCAAATCTATAATTTAAGAGTTCCTCTCCTTTATTTTCAAATTCGCTGAGTGCTATCATAACATTTCTTATGTCTCCCGGGGCTGGAATATTAAATTCTGTTCTTAGCCTCCCTGAAGACCCACCATCATCTGCCACTGTAACTATAGCTGTGATGTCTAATGGGAAATATTTTAATCCTCTCAATAAATTAGAGAGACCAGTTCCACCACCTAATACCACTATTTTCGGTTTATTTTTCATAAGTCACCTCTTTTTTATTTTACTCATTATAAGTATAGCACAAGATTATTTTATATAAAAATAAGAGGTAATCAAATTTTATTTGATTACCTCTTATTTTTATTTATACTTTAATTTATTTTAACTCTTCTAATAAATCTCTATTAGATTTAATCATTGTTTTTATCATTAATTTATTGATAATTTGATACCATTTATAAGTCATTCCTTCCATACCTTTAACAGAATCTATCACCATCTTCTTTAAAAATTCTAATTCATCAAAACTCATCTTGATTTCAGTTACAGTTTTTTTATTACATTCAGCTTTTAAATATGTTAAAAAGTCTAAAACACCTTTCATTTGAGGATTTTTTTCAGAACCCATTTGTTTTTGAATCTCTTCCACAAACTTACCTAAAAACTTTTTATTATGTTTAGAGATCTTTATAGTATATTTTCTTTTTCCTTTTCCTATTCTTTGCATAGCATTTTGGATTCCCATCATACCTGACATATTTCTCATTTGTATTCCATTCATATCTTGTGCCTTCATATTCCCTCCATTATTTCACTTTCCCTATTATTTTTTCTATATCTATTCGTGTGATGTGACCCTCCCGTAATATCTTAGGAGTACCTCTCATATCGATTATGGTTGACTCTATCCCTTTAGGTGTTTCATTATCATTTATCACTATCTCTACTCTAGATTTTATTTTTTCACTGAGTTCTTCATATGATCTAGGGCTCGGCTCTCCCGATATATTAGCACTTGTTGTAGCCAATATTCCTCCACAGCTTTCTATAATTTTTATAGAGCTTTTATGATTTGGGATCCTCACCCCTACACTGCTGCCATTAGATACCATATTAGGAGGTATTATACTTTTCTTATCCAAAATTATTGTGAGTCCACCAGGCCAAAAAGTTTCTATTAATTTTTCTACTTTTTTTCTATTTAACTCATTTATTACAGTGATTTTTTCTACATATTTTTTATCACTCAAAAGAGCTATTAAAGGAGATTTTTCATCTCTTTCCTTTATTTTATAAATTTTTTCCAATGATTTTTTTTTATTAATACTTGCTCCCAATCCATACACTGTATCGGTTGGGTAAATTATTAGAGCTCCATTAGATACCATATTTGAAATTTCTTCATAGTTTAAATTACTGTTTTCAAATAATTTTTTCATAACTACCTCTTTTTTTATGACATTTATTTAATATTTTATCATATTTTTTCAAGATGGTAAAGAAAAAAGGAAGCCCACGGGGCTTCCTTTTATATAATTTATTTTATTTCAAATAATTCACTGATTGATCTATGTTCAATTACTCTTTTTATTCCTTCAGCAAATAATTCATCTACAGATAAAATCTTAATTTTGGAAATTTTCTTCTCTTCAGGTATCTCAATAGTATCTGTGATTATTATCTTCTTCAGTGGAGATGCTTCCAATCTTTCTATTGCAGGTCCAGATAATACTGCATGAGTACAGCATGCATAAGAAGCTATTGCTCCCATATCCATAATAGCTTGTGCTCCATTAGTAATAGTCCCAGCTGTGTCTATCATATCATCTATAAAGATAGCTGTTTTCCCCTCTACATCTCCTATTATATTCATAATCTCTGACATATTAGGCTTTGGTCTTCTTTTATCTATTATGGCTATTTTACAATTTAACCATTTAGCTAATCCTCTAGCTCTTTTTACTCCACCTATGTCGGGAGATACTACCACCACGTCATCTCCTTTTAATCCATGTTCGATAAAGTTTCTCGCTAAAAGTGGTAATGCCTTAAAGTGATCTACTGGAATATCGAAGAATCCTTGAATTTGATTGGCATGTAAATCCATGGTCATTATTCTTGTAGCTCCTGCAGTTGTAAGTAGGTTAGCGACCAATTTAGATGTAATAGGTTCTCTTGGACTTGCTTTTCTATCTTGTCTAGCATACCCATAATATGGCATAACTACAGTAATTTCTTTAGCTGAAGCTCTTTTTAATGCATCGATAAATATCAATAATTCCATTAAAGATTCATTTACAGGTTCTGTTGTTGGTTGAATTATAAATACATTACAACCTCTAACCGTCTCTTTGATCTTAGTAAGAATTTCTCCATCTGCAAATCTAATTACTTCCGATTTACCCATTGATACTCCTAAACTTTTTACAATTTTGTTTGCTAAGCTAACATTCGATGTCCCAGTGAAAATCTTTACGTTCTTGGCATTTTTAATCATGGTTATTTAGTCCACTCCTTCTTAATAATCTGTCTTCCTCTAGCCACTGCTAATGCTCTAGCAGGTACATCCTTAGTAATTACAGATCCAGCTCCTATTACCGCTGAATCCCCTATATTGATAGGTGCCACTAATTCAGTATCACTCCCAACAAATACATTCTTCCCTATTACTGTTTTATATTTATTAACTCCGTCATAGTTACAGGTTATGGTTCCTGCTCCTATATTGGTATTCTCACCTATTTCAGCATCTCCTAAATACGTTAAATGCCCAGCCTTAACGCCTTTTTCTAAGATACATTTTTTTGTTTCAACAAAGTTTCCTATATGTACACTTTCTTTTAAGTAGGTCTTAGGTCTTAGATGAGCAAAGGGTCCAATTGTAACCTTATCTTCTACTATTGATTCCTCTATTACTGAAGACTCTATCCTTACATTTTCACCTATTTTAGAATCAATTATTCTTGTATTTCCTATTATTTCACTGTTTTCCCCAATAATGGTTTTTCCCTGAAGAACTGCTCCTGGATAAACTATCGTATCTTTACCTATTTTTACACCATCTTCTATATATATAGCTTTAGGATCTATTAAAATTGCTCCTTCTTCCATGAGAGCAATATTTTTTCTCATTCTTAATACTTCTTCTGCCTGGGCTAATTGTACTTTAGAGTTAACACCTAAGATCTCTTCATTATCCTCTAAAATAAAACTTTCCACTACCTCATTTTGTTCTACCTGAATCTTCACTACATCTGTTAAATAATATTCTCCTTGAGCATTATTGTTGTCCATTTTAGACAGAGATTCAAATAATTTTTTACTATTAAACACATATACACCTGCATTTACTTCTTTTATAGCCTGAATTTCAAAATCAGCCTCTTTTTGCTCTACTATGGCTTTTACTAAACCATTCTTTTTCACTATCCTCCCATATCCAAAGGGATTTTCATAGACAGATGTTAAAATAGTTGTGGCTGCTTTGGTAGTTATATGTTTATCATGAAGTTTTTTTAAAGTTTCTGTTTTTAATAACGGGGTATCTCCACATACTACCATTATATCCCCATCATAATCCTTTAGAATATCTTTAGCCATCATTACTGCATGACCCGTACCTAGCTGCTCCTCTTGAACAACATAGATATTTTTCTCACCTACACTTTTTAGGACAATTTCTTTTTTATGACCTAATATTAATATTTTTTTTTCTACCCTTAATTCATCTAGTATATTCATTATTTTTTTTACCATAGGTATTCCATTAACTTTGTGAATGACCTTTGGCAAATCAGATTTCATCCTTGTACCTTTTCCTGCTGCTAGTATAAGTGAAACTAATTTCATCCTTTCATTCCCCCTCAATTAATTACTTATAATTATAGCATATTGATCAGCGCTTTTCAATTTTTAAGTTATACTTCATATTCTAAGATTTTGATCATTCACACTGTACTTTTTCAAAATTTAATTTTTATTAATGTTATTTTTAATCTATTTGAGTTATATGAAAATATAATTAATTTCACACAGATTAAAATAATTCAAAAAAGTCAGCGAATTTCGCTGACTTTTTATTTTATATTTTATGTTTTGGAAAATATTTAGTATGTAGTAACTCATGAGCTTTATGACTCAATGGCTTTCCTAAATGATTTTCATAGATTGATTGTACATATTTATTTTCATGAGATTTTCTTATAGTTTTGTTATCGTCTATATTTTGAAGACCTTCTGCTCTCTTAGTAACTACACTAAAGTCTCCATGATGATAAGGTTGTCCCCCTCCACCGACACATCCACCTTTACACGCCATTATTTCAATAGCATGATAATCAGCTTCTCCTGCTCTTATCATATCCAACATCTTTCTAGCTTCTCCTAAACCATGAGCTATTCCAATGTGAAGATCTAATTCTCCTACTTTTACAGTAGCTGATCTAAATCCTTCAAATCCTCTTAAAGCGGTAAAATTAACTTCTTCTAAAGTTTCTCCAGTTATCCATTCATATGCAGTTCTAGTAGCAGCTTCAATTACCCCACCAGTTCTACCAAATATAACTCCAGCTCCTGTATACTCTCCCATTGGATTATCAAATTCAGAAGTTTCTAATAAATTTAAATCTATATTAGCTTGCTTTAATAATTTAGCTAACTCTCTAGTTGTGATAGAATAATCTACATCTGGATTTCCATCTACTTTAAATTCATCTCTAGAACTCTCATATTTTTTAGCTAAACATGGCATTACAGATACTACAATAAGATCTTCTCTAGCAATTTCCTCTTCTTTAGCCCAGATTCCTTTAGCCACTGCACCAAACATTTGTTGAGGTGATTTAGCTGAAGATGGTATATCTAGCATATCTGGATAGTTGTGTTCAAAGAATTTGACCCATGCCGGGCAACAAGAAGTTAATAATGGTAATTTTACATCTTTATCTCCAGCTAAAAATCTTTCTAATCTATCTTTTAATTCAGAAGCTTCTTCCATTATAGTAAGGTCAGCAGCCCAGTTAGTATCAAATATTTCATCAAATCCTAATTGTCTAAGTCCTGTTACCATTTTACCTTCTACATTTACCCCTGGCTTTCCACCAAATTCTTCGCCTAAAGCTACTCTTACTGCTGGTGCAACTTGAACTATTACTTTTTTCTTGGGATTAGCCAAATCTTTAACTAACTTCCAAGTATTATCTGTTTCATGTAGTGCTCCTACTGGACATACAGCTACACATTGACCACAGTAAGTACATACACTGTCTTCTAAATTTTGTTCAAATGCTGGTGCAACTACAGAATTAAATCCTCTATTTACCCCTGACAATGCACCCACAGTTTGTACTTCATTACACATAGTTTCACATCTTCTACACATGATACATTTATCCATATCTCTTATGATAGAAGTTGAAAAGTCAGATCTATATGTCGACATTTCTCCTTCAAATCTTACTTCTCTTACACCTAATTTAATAGCTAAGTCCTGTAATTCACACTCTCCATTTTTAGAACATGATAAACAATCCTTAGGATGATCCGATAATATCAATTCCATTATAGTTCTTCTTTTTTGCATTACATTCATTGTATTAGTCTTTACTACCATTCCCTCATGAACTGGTGTAGCGCAAGAAGGTGCTAAGTTTCTTCTTCCTTCAACCTCTACAACACATATTCTACATGATGCAGTTTCATTTTTATAATCATTTTCATCCATTTGTAAATGACATAATGTAGGAATAAAAATTCCTAATGATTTAGCAGCGGAAAGTATCGTTGATCCCTTAGGAACTGCTATTGACCTACCATCTATAATAACATTTATTAATTCCATTAGTTTTTTACACACTCCTTTTTTAGGTTAGGTATAAGACCCTACCCTTTTAATTTTAATTACCCTCTATCTATAGCTCCAAATTTACATATGTCATAACAAGCTCCACACTTGATACATTTATCAGTGTCGATTACATGCTTTTCTTTAACTTTCCCTTCGATACAACTAACTGGGCATACTCTTGCACATGCTGTACAACCAATACATTTATCATTGATTGAATAAGTTAATAAATCTTCACATGATCCTGCTGGACATCTTTTGTCTACTATATGAGCTACATATTCATCCCAAAAATTATCTAGAGTTGAAAGGATAGGGTTAGGAGCAGTTTGACCTAAGCCACATAATGATGTATCCTTTATAGTTTCTGCTAATTCTCTTAATAACTCAAGGTCTTCCATAGTTCCATTTCCTTTAGTTATTTTTTCTAATATCTCTAATAATCTCTTATTTCCAATTCTACATGGTGTACATTTTCCACAAGATTCTTCCACTGTAAATTCTAAATAAAATTTAGATACAGCAACCATACAGTCATCTTCATCTAATACGATCATTCCACCAGATCCCATCATCCTGTTTGAACAGCTTTAAATTTCTTTCCATTTCTGATTCCGCCACCAATCTCAAAGATTACTTCTCTAAGAGTAGTTCCCATAGGTACTTCTACTAGACCTACGTTATTTATTTTTCCTGCTAAAGCAAATACTTTAGTTCCAGGTGATTTTTCTGTTCCTATACCTCTATACCATTCTCCACCATTTAAAATGATCTCTGGAATATTAGCAAAAGTTTCAACGTTATTTACATTTGTTGGTTTTCCCCAGTATCCTGATTCAGCTGGGAATGGAGGTTTTGAAGTAGGTTCTCCTCTTTCTCCTTCCATAGAATGAATAAGAGCAGTTTCTTCTCCACATACAAATGCTCCAGCTCCATATTTAATCTCAATATCAAAATCAAATCCTGAATTTAAGATGTTAGTTCCTAACATTCCATATTCTTTAGATTGAGCCATTGCTTTTCTTAATCTGTTTATAGCTAATGGGTATTCAGCTCTTATGTATACCAATCCTTTAGTTGCTCCAGTAGCATATCCACAAATTGTCATTGCTTCGATTACAGAATGTGCATCTCCTTCTAGGATAGATCTATCCATAAATGCTCCTGGATCTCCTTCGTCGGCATTACATACTACATATTTTTGATCTGCATCATTATTTAATGCAAACTGCCATTTTAAACCTGTAGGGAATCCTCCTCCCCCTCTTCCTCGAAGACCAGATAACTTCATTTCATCGACTACTTCTTGCTGAGTCATCTCTGTCAATACTTTACCTAATGCCTGGTATCCTCTATTTCCAAAATACTCATTAATATTTTCTGGATCGATTAATCCACAGTTTCTAAGAGCTATTCTTTGTTGTTTTTTATAAAAATCCATATGATCTGAATCCTCTATTCTTTTTTTCGTAACAGGATCTCTAAATAATAAAGTTTCTATCTTTTTGCCTTTAATAAGATCTTCTTCTACTATTCTCGCAGCATCCTCAGGTTTTACCTCTACATAAAATGTATTATCAGGAATTATCTTTACGATTGGTCCTTTTTCACAAAATCCAAAACATCCTGTTTTGACTACTTGTATCTCTTCACTCAGACCTTTTTCTGCCAGTAAGTTTTTTATATTTTCAGCTATTTCTCCACTTTTTGATGATAAACAGCCGGTCCCTCCACAAATTAGGACATGTTTCTTATAAGCCATCAATTTTCCCTCCTAAAATTAGTGATCACATCTTTTTGTACCATTATTATCTACTAAAAACTCTTCTATTTCAGAAGTATTTTTAAGATATCTTTTTATTAATTTAATAGCTTCCTTAGAGTCTACATTTCCAAAATTTACACTTCCCTTATTAGGAATAATAATTTCTAAATTTGGGAATTCTCCTCCATATCCTAAAAACTCTGTTTTATATAGAGCTATATTTTCTATATCTTCTATTTCGATCAGATCAGCTATAGATTTTATAACTAAGTCGGCATTTTTTATTGCTGTTTCATCTTTTGATGATACTCCTACCTTGACCTTAATTACATCCTCCAAATCTCTTCATTTTTTTCTGATTTTTATTAATTCTTCACACTCTTTTGCTTTTTTTAATAATTCTTCCATTGAAGTAATTTTTTTAGACATCTTTGATCCTCCCATCTTATTTATATTTCGCTAAGATCCCATCGACATCACGGGCTTCATCTTTACCGAATACCTCTTCACCAACCATTACAACTGGTGCTAATCCACAAGCTCCTACGCATCTTAAAGCATCTATTGAATATAATCCATCTAGTGTTGTTTCCCCTGCTTTTATTCCTAATTTTCTTTCAAAATCTTTTAATACTTTATCTGATCCTCTTACGAAACAAGCTGTTCCCATACAAACTGAGATAGGATATTTACCTTTAGGAGTCATTGTAAAGAATGAATAAAAACTTACTACTCCATATATTTTAGCTAAAGGTAGATCTAGCCTATCAGCTACAAATTCTTGAATTTCCTTTGGAAGATATCCAAATATTTCTTGAGCTTTATGTAGAACTGAGATTAGTGCTCCTTTTTTTTCAGGTAATCCAATTATGAATTCATCTAATTGGTTAAAACATTCTTGTTTTTGTGTGTTTTTACAAGACATTTTTGCTCCTCCTTCTGATTATAAATTAATTACGATAACCATAATTATTTAGTTATTAATTTCACTTTACATAAACATTATACCGTATTTTCTTTTTTTTGTTAAGCATTTTTAAATCAAAACGTCTTCTAAATAAACGTTCCACCCTTTATTTAGACTATCGAACTAAATGTTAATTAAGTTATGAATATTCAATATTCATAAACTAAATGACTATGAAATTAAAAAAAATATCCACACTTCTTAAAATTATGTTGTTTTTCTCTTCCTTTAAAAATAACCCTTTTTTTAAATCAATTTATAATCATTTTACTGAACATTTAAAACAAAATTTATCATTAGATTTATACCACTATACTAAAAAAAAACCTTTTCTATAAAATATTAAATTTTAATTAAATTTTTCAAATGAATTTTTTTTATCATTTTATATGAAAATCAATTATTTTTCAACTATTTTCTCTTCCATAAACAACTTAAATTCTATATTACCCACTCATTATTTTAATATCCCCCACCTATAAAATATCCGTATCTTAACTTACACTGTACCCAACAAAATATTAGTTTATTTTTTTCATAAAAAAATAAGAATCACTACAACTTAATGCAGTGACTCTTATTTTTATTTCAAATTTTCATAAGCTTCATTTATTTGTTTAAACTTCGCTTCATATTTATTTCTAGTTACCTCGTCTAAGTTATTAGCTTTATCTGGATGGTATTTTCTTGCCATTCCTCTGTATGCTTTCTTTATTTCTTCTGGAGTAGCATCCTTATTCACTTCCAATTCAGCATAATATTTATCCTTATTTACAATATAGCCAGGATGACCACCATTTGTTTGTCTTTGGTAATTTCCACCTGTTGCATGTCTAAAAAATTCTTCGAAATCTTGAGCATTGGCAGAATTTTTATTTTTATAATAATATGTCCTTGTAGTTCTTTGCGGTTGTTTTTTCCCAAATATCATCCTCAGTACAATTAATATTACAATAACTGGTAAAAATGTAATAAAAGCTGATCCTAAAAAGGAAATTATTACTGAAACTATTGCTATTATTGGTAATGCTTTTAAAGTATTTTTTAATCCTGTAAATAGCAGCGATATCGCAACTATAAACGCTAATACATAAATCATTTTTTATTCCTCCTAGATCTCTCACAAACTTTTTATAGTTTAAAGATCTCATCACAAGTTCAAACAAATAAATTCTATATCCATCTCTTTTAATTTATATAAAATTTATATTTCTAACTCCCTAATCTCGATTCATAACACATTTAATATTTAAACATTATACCTTTATTTACAAAAAGTGTCAAATATATAAAAAAATCAGGAAAAGATCCTGATTAAAATTTTATTTGGTGGAGATAAGCGGGGTCGAACCGCTGACCTCCGCAGTGCAAGTGCGGCGCTCTCCCAACTGAGCTATATCCCCAAGATTGAGTTTAGCGAGTTCCTATCCTCCCAAGGGGCTGCCCCCTAAGTACTTTCGGCGTATATGGACTTAACTTCTGGGTTCGGAATGTGGCCAGGTGTATCCCCATAGCTATTCTCACTAAACATATGGCGCTTCTTACAGGACTTGAACCTGTGACAACTCGATTAACAGTCGAGCGCTCTACCAACTGAGCTAAAGAAGCATTTTAAAAGACTTGGCAAGTTCCTATCCTCCCAAGGGGCTGCCCCCTAAGTACTTTCGGCGTTTACGGACTTAACTTCTGGGTTCGGAATGTGACCAGGTGTACCCCC
>NBMF01000037.1 GCA_002084825.1 Fusobacteriia bacterium 4572_74 | reverse complement strand
TTCTATTCCTTTATATACATTATTAGCTTTTTTCTCATTTCCTCTAAATCTAATATTTGAAAATGAAGTTTCTACCATTCCTGGTTCTATATTTGTCACTCTGATAGGAGTGTCTATAAGATCTATCCTCATTGCATCGGATAAGGTTTTTACTGCTGCTTTAGTCGCACAATACACTCCTCCGCCTGGATATGCTCCTCTACCTGCTGTAGACCCTAGATTTACCACATGTCCATTTGTTTTGGCTGTTAACATAAGAGGTATTATTGTTTTAGATATATATAATAATCCCTTTACATTTACATCTATAACATTATCAAATGAACTGTACTCACTTTCATGGATCTTATCCATTCCTAATGCTAATCCAGCTGAATTTATTAATATATCTATTTGTTTCCACTTATCTTCCAACGAATTAATACTATTTTTCACTTCTTCTGAATTTGATATATCTATTTGTAGAAGTTTAATTTTAATATTTTTAAATCCAAGTATCTCATCTTTAAGTTCTTCTAATTTATCCATTCTCCTAGCTACCAAGATCAAATCATAAGATTTTTCTGCATATTTAAGTGCTGCCGCTCTACCTATCCCTGAACTAGCTCCTGTAATTAAAACAATTTTTTTCATTTTTACCCCCTATATAAAATTTCAAATTTTGTTTGCCTTCTTTTTTATTTTATCCTTTTTAATCTTTGTGTACAAGTTTTAAATTTTTAATTCTTTATTACTTTTACATTTATCTATTCTAACTATTTATTTATCTATCAAATCACTAAAGTATACTCTGATTTTTCCTTAATATAAATATAAAACATTTTTCGTATAATTCTTTCAATGAGTCTCTTCTCCTTGCCATTTTTTAGATTATAGTGTATAAGTAAGTTATAACTTAATTTTTTTATAATAGATACTGTATCTATTAATTAACAAAAGGAGATAGGATGAATGACATTACCCACTGGGTTGAAGAGTTTGAAGATAATATGCAGGAATATGAAATTTTTATATTTCATTTGCAACAAAAAATTGAAAGAATTTTAAAATATAATAAAATATTCTATGTAAAGACAGAAGCTCGTGTAAAGAGTTTAGATAGTTTTACAAAAAAATTAGAATTGAAAAAAGATAAATATCAAAATCCATTAGAAGATATGACTGATATTTTGGGTATTCGTATAATCACCTATTACAGTGAGGATCTTGATAGTATTTTAAAACTTCTTAAAGAAAATTTCAAAATTGATTATAAAAATTCAGCAAATAAACTAAAAAGTTTAAAATATAATGAAATGGGTTATTTATCTTTACATTATATTTGTAAATATAAGCCCAGTCAAAAAAATATTTACGGGTGCAATGATTTTAAATTTGAAGTACAAATACGAACTGCTCTACAACATATTTGGGCTCAAATAGATCATCAATTAAGGTACAAAACCCTTGTTGATATCCCAAATAAAGTCCAAAGAAAATTATTTAGAATTAGTGCTATGTTAGAAAGTATTGATGATGAATTTGATTCTATTAAACATGAAGTTCAGGTGGTTGAAAATTTTTATAAAGATAGATTTGATGAAAAGGAGTACAGCCTTCGTCTAGATCTTTCTAGTATCAATTATTATCTGAAATATAATGACCATTTTATAAGATCTATCTGTAAAAAATTAGGAGTTTTTCATTTTAATAATTTCGAAGTAGCAAAAGAGGAAAAATTAGAGAAAAAATTGATTAAATTTGCACTCAAATTCAATAAAAATAGGCTCATTTATATTGAGAAACTAGTTAACAGAATCTATAAAAATATAGATCTTATCCTAGAAAAATTAGATAAAAACACCTTAAAAAAAATAAACTATTTGGTCAATTCTAGCTGCTCTTTTGTTATAACATTTTTGCTCTTACTCAATGAAGACATTTTAGAGATACAAAAAATTTATAAACTAACAGATTTCAGCCTAGAAAAAATTAAAGATCTTAGAAAAATAATCTTAGAGATTTCCAATTAAAATATAATTTTTAATGCAAAAGGCTCCTACTTAGGAGCCTTTTTATAGTTGAATTTATTAATACAAAATTTTGAAATCATCATAACTACATTCTAATATCTCTATTTTTATAATTTTTTCTACATGACTAAAAAAATTACCTTTTTTAATTACCTTTAAAATTTCTTCTTGTTTATTGCTGTCTATGACTATTTCTACACTTCCATCAGGCAAATTTTTAACACTTCCATTAAACTTTAATCTTGTGGCCAGTTCATAGACAAAATATCTGAACCCCACTCCCTGTACACGACCGTAAACAATATATTTATTGCTCATTCATCATCATTCCTTCTAAGATATCTGATTCTGAAACTATAATTTCATCTCTTTGTAAAACCTCCATTATCCACAACAACAAATAGGTGCCCGGAATAATTACCTCTGCTCTTTTTGGATGTAAACCTACTATTTTTTTCCTCTCTTCCAATGATAAACTTATAAATTTATCTAGATTTTTTAAGATATCTTTTTTAGTTAGCCTATACATATGTACCCTGTCAGTATCATACACTTCCATCTCCAAAAGTACACTGACATTGGCAGTAACAGTTCCAGCAACTCCTACCAATTTAAATGACTGATCTTTATACTTAAACATTTTTTTCAAAATTTCTTTTACCCAGACTTCACCATTTAAAAGATTGTCTTTCTCCTTAAAGAATTTTTCTCCCAGCCTTACTGCACCTACATTAAAACTCTCTATATATTCAATATTATTTTTATCTCCTAAGATAAATTCGGTACTCCCACCACCTATATCAAATACCATAATTTTTTCATTAAATTCAGATACTGCTCCGGAAAAACTCAATTTCCCCTCTTCTTCTCCTGTGATACAATGGATCTCAAGATTTGTCTCTTGCTTTACCCTAGAGATAAAGTCCTCTCTATTTTTAGAATCACGAGTAGCTGAAGTTGCAGTAACTTTTATATCCTCTACACCATATTCATTTATTTTTTTTCTGTATCGTTTTAGTGTTTCTATGGTTCTATCCATAGCATCCTGCCTTAAAACTTTTGTTTTATTTACATCTTGTCCTAGCCTTGTTATTTCCATTAATTTTAAGATCTTATTTGTAATTCTTCCATTTTCTATATGTGCAATAAATAACCTGCATGAATTGGTTCCAATATCAATAACAGCTTTAGTTTTTTTTATATTAGTATTAATCATTGTCTCCACCAAACATACTTCCTAATATACTTCCTGCTATACCTCCTGCCAACATATCTCCACCAGTGTTACTTTGTCCCCTGTTACCTCCTACTGCTGCACCTAATCTTTCAGCTAATTTTGATATTGGCATAGACTGTATATATACAGTCCCCGGCCCCTGTAAAGTGGCTAAAAACAACCCTTCCTTACCGAACATAGCATTTTTAAAGCCCCCTACAAATCTAATATCATAATTTACACTAGATTCAAATCCCACAACACACCCTGTATCTACTCTTAGTATTTCAGCATGAGCTAATTTTTTTTCAACTATAGTTCCTCCTGCATGGATAAAAGCCATTCCATTTCCTTTTAATTTTTGAAGGATAAATCCCTCTCCCCCAAAGAATCCTGCTCCTAATTTTTTAGTAAAAGCAACATCTATATCTATTCCATTGGCTGAGCATAGATAGGAATCTTTCTGACATAAAAATTCTCCATTAAATTTTTTTAGATCTATAGGAATTATCTGCCCTGGGTATGGTGCAGCAAATCCAACTCTTGATTTTTTGTTTCCTTCATTTAAAAATGTTGTAATAAAGAAACTTTCTCCTGTTATCATCCTCTTAAAACCACCAAAGAGTCCTCCCTTATTTTTTGTCTGCATATCTATTCCTTCTTCCATATAGGTCATAGCACCAGCTTCTGCTCTCACTCCCTCTTTAGGATCTAACTCTATCTCCACTAATTGAATTCCTTCACCTTTAATTTTATAATCTATTACATCTGCTGACATCTTATCCCTCCCAATATTCTTATTTAAAATGTTTTATTTTTAGTCTTTTTTACTATATATTTATTATTACATAACAATTAAAAAAATCAAAATTAATTTTCTCCCCATTTTTTAAAATCTCGTTCTAATATTATTTTATGTTTTATAGATTATCAGTATTTTTAAAATAAATGCAAAGAATAAAACTTGACACAAATCAAACTATATTGTATTATCTGAATATCTAAATATAGGGATTTAAAGAGGTGAAAAAATGAATAGATCATTGTTATTAAAAATTAAATCAATACAGAGCTGGAGTTGGATTTTCCTTGTTTCTTACTTTATTCTTGCTCAATTTAATGCATATTTTGGTATTTTAAGCTTTCTTTGTATATTTATGCCATTATATTTTATTATAAAATATAAAGGTAAAGTCCATTGTTCCCATATTTGTCCTAGAGGCTCATTCCTTGGAAAATTTTTGAATAAAATTTCACTTAATAATCATTTGCCCAGATGGATGAGAACAGCTTTTTTTAAAAATTTACTATTAACTATGATGATTCTATCTTTTTCTTTTTCTTTGTATAATGCTAGAGGTTCATATATAGAATTATCTTCTGCCCTAACAAAGATGATGTTTATGAGTCTAATTTTTGGTATAATCCTTGGAATTTTTTATAAACCTAGAGCTTGGTGTCAGATATGTCCTATGAGTACTGGTTCAGAAAAATTTAAAACAGTATTATTAAAATTGAAGATAATAAAATAAAAAATCAATGTGCCATTGTATCTAGGAGGTTTAAGATGTTTAAAATAAATAAAGACGAATGTATTGAATGTGGATTTTGCAAAAGAATTTGCCCTAAAGGAGCCATTGAGTTACATTCTTCTTATGGATATGAAATAGATCTAAACTGCATTTCCTGCAGCTTATGCAGTAAAAATTGCCCTGTCAATGCCATTTCTAAGATCGAATTGACATAATTTAAAATTTCTTATAATATATACTTATAATATTTAATATATGAGGTGTAAAATGATAAAATATAAAAACAATTTAGAATTATTTGAAGAAAAATCAAAACTTATAAAATCTCTTTCCCATCCTGTTAGGCTGTGTATAGTTAAAAATCTAAATACAGAAGGTTCAACTAATGTAAAAAATATGCAACTATGCCTTGATACTCCTCAATCTACTATTTCTCAGCATTTATCAATTCTGAAAAATGCAGGAATTATTGAAGGGAAGCGTTGTGGATTAGAAGTTTTTTATTCTATTTCAAATGATAAAATAAAAAAAATAATTGAGGAGATTTTTAATTAAATCTCCTTTTTTAATAATATCAATGACTTTTTTTGCTATGATTTTCTAAAAGTTTTAAAAGAAAAATATCATTTTGATTTAAACTTTCCTTTTGAAATAAAACCACCGTCAGTTAAAAGAGCATTTATAATAATAAAAAATAACTTTAGTAAAATCAGGATTTTTACAATTTTTAAAACTAGCGGGAGTATCTTTAAAATATTGTAGATAATCAAGGTCAAATTTATCTCCGTAACTTGTGCCATTGGTTTTGATTTCCATTTGTTCATAAAATTATACAATTGTAGAAAACCCTTATATCTTTATAGATTTTATTTGAAATTTTTAGTTACTGTCTCGTGGATGTTAATTAAGGATATTAACCCAGCCAATGTAGATTCCGCACCCTGATTCTTACTTACTCCATGAGAATCTAATCCATCTCCACACCCACCATCTTCATAATTATATACAGGAGTGTTCAGATCATTTTCTCCAAAAAACCATGCCATGCATTTATTCCCTTCATTTAGCCACCAACGATCCCTCGTACTTCTATATACATGCAAGCAAGCATTAAGTAAACACATAGCCTCTACTGGTTACTGACCAAAGGCAGCTTTTTCTTTATCTCTGATAAACCAACCCTCATTGCCTATTACAGAAAGGTGCCCCTCTGGAGCAGTTTGAATTTTTAGCAGCCACTTCAGAGACTGAATTCCTATATTATACATCTCCTTATCACCAATATATTCCCCGGCTAATATTAAAGCGTGGGGTAAAATCCCGTTGGAATATGTAGCGGTTTCCTCACACCAATGCCAGTCGCTGGTTGCTGTATTTTTATATAAACTATGAATTTTTTCAGCTAAATTTCTCTTAACTTCTCTTTTTTCTGTGTCTTCTGGATTTACTTCTAAATATGCCGATAAGCCCAGTACTGTAAAAGCCCAAGATCTAGGAGAGCTGAAGTCTGCCACCACAGAAAGTGCAGATATGAACAGCTCCATAACGATGGCACGGATAGATTCATCTTTTATATTTTTATATGTAACTCCCAGAGCCCAAAGAGCTCTTCCATGAGAATCTTCACTTCCTATATTTTCTTGCCACCTTCTGTCGTAAGACATAAAGTTTGCAAACCTCTTTGTCTTTTCATCAAAAGAATAATTTAAAAAGGCTAGATATTTTTGAATAAAAGGATATATATCCTTGTCTCCTTTGAGGTTGTAATACATCGATGTAGCGATTAGTGCTCTGGCATTATCATCTACACAATATCCATGAGTTAAATCTGGAATAGTATATTTCGCATGTTGAAGTATTCCTGTATCATCTGTCAATATCTTCAGATGAGATAAATTTATCTCAGGTAATTTATAAATGATCTTTCTTGACCCTCCTACATCCTCTCGTTTATTTTTTTCCAATATTTTTTTTTCCCCTTTGCACTCTTCTATTATCTTCAAGTGACTCTTGGCAACCTCCGACCAAATCATAGATCTAGCATAATCGTAGGCCTTTCTTCTCATATTTTGACGCTTTTCTGAATCTGTTAATAACATATTTATTTCTCTAGCTAAGCTCTCTGAATCTCTAAATGGCACCAATACCCCTCTTCCCTCCGCTAACAGCTCTTCAGCATGCCAAAACGGCGTAGACACCACTGCTGCCCCTGATCCAAGGGCATAGGCTAACGTTCCAGAAGTTATTTGATTCCTATTCAAATATGGGATAGAATATATAGTGGATGTCTTTATATATTTTACAAGGATATCAGAGTCCACGAATTTATTATGAAAAATAACATTTTTTTCTAAATTTAAACTCTTTATCTGCTCTTTTAATTTCTCCCTATATAAATCTCCTCTTTTCTCTAAGATATGAGGATGTGTTTTTCCCAGAATTAAATAAACTGCATTGGGATTTTTCTTCACAATAGCAGGCATTGCTCCGATCATCACTTCCAGGCCCTTTCCAGGACCCAAAAGACCAAAGGTAAGAATAATTTCTTTTCCTTCTAAATCTATTGCATCGTTATATAGACCCTGCTCTTCATAGGTAGTATCCAGTATCCCATGGGGAACAAATACTACCATCTCTGAAGGAATTTCATATACTCTCGTCAATATATCGAAAGCTTTTTTGCTCATTACCAATAGTTTTTCAGAGTATTTAGCCAGAGCATTCATAACCTTTCTTTGACCGAAACTTGGGTTTTCGAGTACCGTATGAAGGTTAGTTAAAACAGGCATTTCTAACCTTTTCATCAGCTCTATAATGTATTCTCCATCTGCACCGCCGTAGATTCCATACTCATGCTGGACAATTACAGCTCTATACTCATTCTCATTTAGGTACCGGGCTACTTTAATGTACTCTTCCCTGTTATCTTCCTGAATTGTTAGTTTTACCTCTGAAGGATAATCATACCCCTCTTCCCTGTCATTCATGGCTATATTTATCAGTCTATTTTCTCCACATAATTCATTTCTTATTGCCTTACTTAGATCTGTTGTAAAAGTGGCTATTCCACATCGTCTTGGGAGATAATTCCCTATAATACCTATTTTTTCTTGTCCATTTATAATTTTATTTATCATTTCTCCACCCCCCTAATTTAGCATGTAATCCAGTAATTCTGTCACAGAAACCAAGGCTATCCCTGAATTTGTATCTGACATTGCATAAGGAATAATTAAATTATTCTCATGGATGATCCCACCGCAAGAGTACACTACATTTGGCACATAACCATTTCTTTCACTTTCTAACGGTTCTAATATAGGCTTCCTGGTAGCTCCTAGTACTTTTGTTGGATCCTCTAGATCCAAGAGGATTGCTCCTAAACAATATTTTCTCATGGGACCGACACCATGAGTTAAAACTATCCACCCTCTGTCTGTTTCTATCGGCGACCCGCAGTTTCCAATTTGTATGAATTCCCAATCATATTTTGGTTGTCTTAGCAGCTCTGCAGTTTCCCAAAAATGAATATCTTCAGAAGACATTATATATAAATTTTCTCCATCAACCCTAGAAATTACCATGTATTTACCATTGATTTTTTTCGGGAAAATAGCCATTCCCTTATTGGCTGCATACTCTCCATTTAATGTTATAGCTTTATAATTAAAAAAATCTTTAGTTTCTAATATTTGAGGCAGGATTTTAATTCCATTATAGGCTGTATATGTAGCATAATAAACTACCTCTCCATCATCATATTCAAATCGCACAAATCTTGCATCTTCTATTCCATTACTTTCATTTCGTGAACTAGGGAATACAATCCTTTCAGATAATTTTTGATCTATTTTAAACTGCAGCTCATAATTGGATTTTGCTAACCACAACACGGTATCCTTTAGATTATGAATTTTTTTTTCTGTTGATATATTTAAAAGAGTCTGGAGTTCGGATAAGTTGAATTCATCCGATAGTTGTTCTTTTAGATTTGATAAGGAAGTGCAGTCTTCGTGCATCTCATCCAATTTACAAAAGAAAAGATCTTTTTTATATAAGGGATTATTCACGACTGCTGCCCTTTCTACGAAGGGGCTCACCTCATCAAATTCGAAGTTACCTTCTTTATCTACCATTCCGCTCCTAAACTCTATAGAGGATAAGTGTCCTTCTCCTACCGCTCTAAAACTTAATATAAATCTCATGCTCCCCTCTGGGACTAGAGTTTGATCTGGATGTTTCACAATAGATGGATTAAAAAAAGCAGCTGATTCAAC
>NBMF01000036.1 GCA_002084825.1 Fusobacteriia bacterium 4572_74 | reverse complement strand
CCATCCTTTAAGTAGATTTTTTGTAGTGAATCAATTCTAACATAAATTTTGGTCTTCCTTTTTATTTTTTGATAATTTACCTACAATTATTATACTCTAACTAATTTTTTGTATCACAAAATTAGCATTTTTTTATGTGGAAATTTTTAAATTTAACAGGGAGTATGGTGGGGAAGAATAAAAAAAAGCTACCAGGAATAAATCTAGGGAAATTTTATATAAGACTATATAAATCTTTACTTTTTGTAACGCTTGTGATACTATTTAATGGTAACAGAGAGTCAGACAAAAGCTTCATTAGTTAAAAAAACCTTGAATGGATTTAAAGTTAAATGGATTTTAAGAAAAACTTATCTGTATTAAAATTTTACGGAGGTAACATATATGTTAAAAAGAACGGTTAAATGGTTTAATGATGATAAAGGGTTTGGATTTATTTCAGCAGAAGACGGGAACGATTACTTCGCACATTTTTCACAAATCAATAAAGAAGGATTTAAAACTTTGCAAGAGGGAGCGGAAGTAACTTTCAAAATCACTCAAGGTGATAAAGGTCCTCAAGCTTCAAACATAGAAACTGTATAATCATGTAAAATTTTGAGTATTAAAAGTGGTAGAGATTTCTATCACTTTTTTATTTGCCATTTTAGGATATTAGATATGAAAAGTTAGTAAATCAATAAATAATTTTTTGTACATTTATTTAATATTTAATATTTTTTTATTTTGCGGTCTATCTTTTTTTCTAGTGTCCTTGACAAAGGTTACAATATATATATTTTTAAAATTAGACACCCTTTTTATTTAGTAGAAAAACATTTTGGGATATAGTTTATAGAAAGTTTATTAGTATATGGATTTTTAGATAGATATACTTCTACACCAAATACATTTCTAAAATTTTTCTTTGACAAGACTTCATCAGGAGTACCAATAGCTATAATTTTGCCATCCTCCAAAAGAATAAGTTTATCACAATATGTAGCTGCAATATTCATATCATGGATTGCAGAAAACATAGTGATATCAAGTGATTTCATAATATCCATTATTTCTAATTGGTATCTGATATCCAAATGATTTGTAGGTTCATCTAAGATAAAAAAATCATTTTCTCCTGCGATAGCACGGGCAATCATAACTCTTTGCTGTTCTCCTCCAGAAAGACTGAGGAAACTCCTATTTTCAAAATTAGACAGCCCAACTTTATCTAAAGCTCCTTTGGCTATCTTTAGATCTTTTTTTGATGTAGAAGAAAACATGGAAGAGTGAGCATATCTTCCCATAAGAACGATATCGACAATGGAAAAGTCAAAATCTCCTCCTGAATGTTGTGTAAGGGTGGATATTTTCTTTGCTAATTCCTTGGGGGAAAAGTTTTCTATAGAGGTATTGTCTATGAATATACTGCCGTTAGTAGGAGTTAATATGTTATATATATTTTTTAACAGGGTGGATTTACCACATCCGTTGGGGCCTATAACTCCAACAAATTCTCCTTTTTTAATGTTAAAATTTATATTTTTTAAAATTTTTGTGTTATCTATTTCAAAATTTAAGTTTTCAATTTTTAATTTCAAATTTATTTTCACTCCTTTTTTTATTCATACTTATTAGTATAGTATAGTGATCCGTTTTCAATCTGGATATAGCGACACATTGCTTTCTTATTTGTTAAAATTATAAATGTTTTTTTTCATTATCCATAAAAAGAATGGTGCTCCTAAAAATGATGTGACAATCCCTACAGGAAGTTCGTTAGGAGACATAACTATCCTAGAAAAAGTATCAGCTAGAGTAAGAAAAAAACCACCTAAAAATATGGATACAGGTATAAGAACTCTATGTTTAGAACTAGTTAATTTTCTAGAAATATGAGGAATAATAAGACCAATAAATCCTATTACACCACTTATAGAAACTAAAACCCCTGTGAGTAGGGTAGATGTAAGAATAATTATAATTCTTATCTTATTGGTGTTGACTCCTAAAATCTTAGAACTCTCTTCACCTAAGAGTAAGATATCTAATTCTCGATGAAAAAACATAGTTATTCCAAAGACAAGTAGGAGTAAAATTGTCAAAATATAGATAGATGACCATTTAGCTCCACTCAAACTACCTACAATCCAAAATAATGCTGTATATAAATCACCATTCTGAGCAGAGAAAGTTATAAAAGTAGTAATAGATGAAAACATAGAGGAGATAGCAATTCCTGTAAGGACGAGCTTAGTAGAACTGTAATTACCACCTAAATTAGCAATTCTAAAAACTAAAACAGCAGCTATTATAGCTCCTAAAAATGCCATAAATGGAGTACCTAAACCACCGATATTAAAACCTATAATAATGGATAAAACAGCACCTGTAGAAGCTCCACTAGAAACTCCTAGAATATATGGGTCAGCAAGGGAGTTCTTTGTGAGAGCCTGCATAAGGACTCCAATTAAGGATAATCCTCCACCTACTAAAAAAGCTAGAAATATACGAGGTAATCGAAGGTTTAATAAGATTATTTCTAAATTATGGTTCCAAGTGATCTCAAATAGATTATAATTTACAATAGAATTAATAATAATTTTTAGTGTAACTAATGGGTTTATCTTTATGACTCCGCTTGATAGGGCAAAGATCGCAGCTAAAATTCCTAAGAATAGGAAGATAAGAAAAGTTTTTAGTTTCATGGGGAACTCCTTTTTATTTTTTGATATTATACTAATATTAAGATAGAATCACAAAAATGTCTAGGAATTCTTTTTAAATAATTTGACTCAATCCAATCCATTATTTACACATTTTTTTTTCTATGGTATATTTAATTATAAAATAAAAGGAGTTTTTTATTATGAATTATATTGTTGAAAAGTTACATATAACTAATGCAGAAGAAGTAAGTGAAGTTAGGTCTTTCTTATCTATATTTCAATTAGACTATGAAAAAGATATTGATTATACCGTTGTTATCAGAGATTCCAATAAAATTATTGCTACCTGTTCAAAATCTAAAGATGTTTTAAAAGGATTTGCTGTAGATAATTCGGTACAAGGTGAAGGGATTACTAATCTGCTAATTAAAGCTATCCAAGACAGATTATTTCAAGAGGGAATCTTTCATTCCTTTATCTTTACGAAACCCACCTATGAAACTACTTTTAAGTCCTTTGGTTATAAGGTTATAGCTAGTGTAGAAGACGTTACTCTATTAGAGTATGGGTTTAACGATATCCATAAAACTTTAGCTACCATGGAAAAATTATATAATATCGATAATTCTATTCCTAAAACAGCACTTGTTATGAATTGCAACCCTTTTACTTTAGGACATCGGTATCTTATTGAAGAAGCTAGTTTAAAATCTAAAGAAGTCCTTATCTTTATAGTTGAAGAAGATAAATCACTTTTCCCATTTATAGACAGATATCATATGGTGAAAAATGGAGTGGCAGATCTAAAAAATGTTACAGTTATACCTGGAGGAAAATATATAATCTCCTCTGCTACTTTCCCTGCATATTTTTTGAGAGAAGAAACTAAAGTTTTAAGTGCATATACAAAATTAGATGCTACTATTTTTTCAAAATATTTTTGTAAACAGTTTAATATAACTAAAAGAATGCTTGGAGAGGAGCCTTATTGTTCTGTCACAAGAAATTATAATGAAGCATTGATGAATGTCTTAGAAAATAATGGAGTAGAGGTAGAGATTATCCCTAGAAAGTGGATATCTACACCTGAAAATTATATAAGTGCCTCTAAAGTGAGAAATCTTATAAAAAAAGAGGGCAAGCAAGCTTTGGATCACCTGTCAGATTTCATTCCAAAAATAACTTTAAACTATTTAAAATCTGAGGAGGGTAAGGAGATAATTAAGAAAATCATAAATTCTAATACTCCTCATTAATGATTATGATAAATCCAATGGATATTTTAGATGCCAAAGAAAAACGTGCTTATCTACAAGAGAAATTAATTGAAAAATTTAATCTTCCCCTCCTTGTAATCCGTGCTAACTACCCGGGAATAGACAAAAATAATGAAGTGACTAAATATATTACCAAAATAATGTATGAGATAATCTTATCCAATATTTCTCCTGTTAATATAAAAAAAATAGATTCATTTGAGGGAGTTGTTTATCTTTTAAATGTTGATATTTCTCCTGTCAAGTTAAAAAGGATAGCAGTAGATATAGAAATCACCCACCCTTTGGGAAGGCTGGTAGATATTGATATATTAGATCTAAATAATCATACTTTGAGTCGAACTGATTTAGGATACTCTCCGAGAAGGTGTTTTATCTGTTCAGACTTAGCCCATAATTGTGTGAGGAGTAAAAAACATAGTTTAGAGGAAATTTTAGAATATATAGAAAATAAAGTCTTAAATTATAAAAAACAACGTGACGTTGCATCCAATATGAGATTGCATTAAAATCATACAGGATTATATAAATAAGAAAAAGGAGTTAAAAATGTATAATGATATAATATTTAAATTAGGTGAGTTCGCTATGGAAGCCATGATTTATGAGGTTTCTTGCTTTCCTTCCTTTGGTTTGGTTTCCCCTGTATCTTCTGGAAGTCATACAGATATGGATTATTTTACCTTTATAGATAGCACGACTTCTTTAAATAGGTATTTTTTGGAGATGGCTTCTGCTGGATATTCTAATGATCCTATTGATAAAATTTTTGCTAATGCTAGAAAAATTGGTGAAAAAGCTGAGAAAGTCATGTACATTAAAACTAATGGTATCAATACACATAAGGGGATGATCTTTGTTTTAGGCCTAGGTATAACTGCTAGTAGCAAAATTTTATATGATGGAGGAGATTTTAACGAGATCTCTAAATTGATAAGGAATATGACCTCTGGTATAGTAAAGAGGGAACTTAAAAATTTGAATACTAAAACTAGTTTTACCCATGGAGAAAAAATTTTTTTAGAATATGGAATTAGCGGGGTTCGTGGAGAAGCCGAGATGGGATTTCCAATAGTCTTTGACTATGCTTTAAATCTATATGATTTTAACAAAGGACTGGGACAAAATAATCGTTTAGTTCAAGCACTTTTAGGAATTATGAGTCGATGCAAAGATACCACTATCCTTCATAGACACGATTATGATACCCTTCTAAATTTACAAAAAAAATCTGAAAATTTAATGAATTCAGGAGGTTTTAATAATTTGGATAATCTTTCTGAAATTAACAATTTAAATTGTCACAATGAAAAATATGGTATTAGCCCTGGAGGATGCGCTGATTTATTGGCTTTAACCGTTTTTTTCAGTAAATTAAAGGAGTCCTTTTTTATTCTTTAAATAAAAAAATAAATTTAAGTTGAAATTATTAAGATTTTTTAATGTAATTGTTTTAAGGGATAAATATTCTTTTCCTAGTAATAGCTTTATTTCTTATTTGTACTCATACAATATTGTTTTGCATTAGCAAAATTGCTATATGTGATGAGTCCAAAATAAAAAAACCATATTGAAAAGTATGGTTTTTTTTATTTTTTATATAATTCTTGATTAAAAAAATCGAATATTATATAATTGATTATAATCTAAACACCTTATTTTTATATCTAATAAAAACAGGTTTTAAAAGGAGAAAATATAAGATGAAACAATTTAGTAGGCAGTCTCTCCTAATTGGAGAGGGAAAAACAAAAAAATTAATAAATTATTCAGTAATTGTCTTTGGATTAGGTGGTGTAGGAGGATTTGCTATAGAATCATTAAGTCGTGCTGGTATTGGGACTATAACCTTGGTTGATTTTGATACTGTCGATATTACCAATCTAAACAGACAACTTATAGCCACACATAGTACTGTTGGAAAAGAAAAAACAAAGTTATTTAGAGATCGTATTCTAGATATCAATCCTAATGCTATAGTCAATATTCATAATTTAAGGGTTACACCTGAGAATGCAAGATCTTTATTTGATCATATGAAATATGATTATATAGTAGATGCAATAGATACTGTTTCTGCCAAATTAACTTTGATTGAAATTAGCAAAGAAAGAAAGATCCCTATAATCTCTTCTATGGGATTTGGAAATAAGTTGGATCCGACTACTATACAAATTGCAGATATCAGTAAAACTAGCGTCTGTCCTTTGGCTCGTGCTATAAGGAAGGAGCTAAAAAAAAGAAGAATAAAAAAAATTAAAACAGTTTTTTCTACAGAGATTGCTATAAAGCCTAAGAATCTAGATGGTTCTAAGGAAAAAGCTGTCAATGTAGGAAGTATCTCTTTTGTTCCTTCAGTGGCAGGGCTTATTATAGCTGGAGAAGTAATTAAAGATCTAATAAAAAGTTAAATAGGAGTTGATATAGATGAAAAAAATAGGATTATTTTATGGTACTACTGGTGGAAGAACTACTGGTGTAGTTGATGAATTTGATTTCAATCTAAGAGACGAAGTTGAAATATTCAATGTAACTGATGGAATTGAAAAAATAAAAGATTTTGAAAATCTGATCTTAGTTACACCTAGTTATGGATTCGGTGAATTAGAGGCTCATTGGGAAGCTGTTATAGAGGATTTAAAAAAAATTGATCTCAGTGGTAAAACTTTGGCTCTTGTAGGTTTGGGAAGTCAGACAACATTTGGAGAATCATTTGTAGGAGCTATAGAAATCTTATATAACATCATCATTAAAAATGGTGGAAAGATTATTGGATTAACTTCTACAGAAGGATATCATTTTGAGGATTGTGAAGCTATAGTTGAAGATAAATTTATGGGTTTAGTTTTAGATGAAGAAAACCAAGATGATATGACTCCTGATAGGATCTATGAATGGCTTGAAGTTATTAAAAAAGAATTTAATTAGAAAATCAACGGGATATTATATCCAAATAGACATAATGTAGGTTTTATAAATTTAGGAGGATGGAAATTCTCCTTTTTTTTACTTTCAGATACTATCTTTAATTATAGATAGTTTTTATTGACAAACAAAATTTATAAAGTTATAATAGTTATATGTAAATAAAGATAACTAGGAGGAGTTTTTATGAAAGTTTCATCAAGGAATAATAAATGGGTATTTGAATTTGATACTATCTCTATCATCTGTGGTATTACTAGGGTTAATAATGTATATACAATTTTATTCGAATTGAATGACAAGATCATAAAAATAAATACTAGTAATTTAGATAAAACTTTTTTATCTTTAGAAAGATCTTTTAATTCCAATGCTATCTTAAACTATAGATAGTTTTCAAAGAAAATTTTATGGATTTTTGGTGACTATAAGTCACCTTTTTTTATTTCAAATTTATGATATAATATAGGTAATATAAAATTATAAATTTGAATAGACAACACCATTATAAAAAAAATTATTAAATAACTTAATTTGAAAGGAAATTTATGAAAGTATCAATACTAGGAAGCGGAAGTTCTGGAAACTCTATTTTTGTCGAGGTAAATAATGTTAAAATTTTAATCGATGCTGGATTTAGTGGTAAAAAAATAAAGGAAAAATTAGAGGTTATAGGAGAAGATATTAGTGATATCCAGGCACTCCTCATAACCCATGAACACGGTGACCATATTTTAGGAGCTGGAATCATCTCTAGAAAATATAATTTGCCTATCTATATAACCGGAAAAAGCTATGATGTCTGTCAGCATAAATTAGGAAAAATAGATCCTTCCAATTTAAATTTTATAGAAGGTCAATTTTATTTAGGTGATGTATTGATAACCCCATTTGATGTTATGCACGATGCAGAGAGAACTATTGGATTTTCTGTAGAATATATGGGGAAAAAACTTACCCTAGCTACAGATATAGGGCATATAACCAATATTGTCCGTGAGCAATTTAAAGGCTCTCAAATTGTAATTATTGAGTCTAACTATGACTATAATATGCTTATGAATTGTGATTATCCTTGGGATCTAAAGTCACGTGTTAAGGGGCGGAATGGTCATCTCTGTAACGAGGATACTGCAAAATTTTTAATTGAATTATATCATGAAGACTTAGAAAAAGTTTACTTGGCTCACGTGAGTAACGACAGTAATTGCTATGATCTAGCTTATAATACTGTTGAATTTGAACTGATAAAAAACGATATAGATATAGATCTTGAGATTGCAAGACAAAATACTGTTACACCTATATATAAATCAAAAAAATAAACAAACTTTAGTTGCGAATTACGCAAAATTGGACACGGAGATGCACAAAGAAAAGAGAGCTACACGGAGAAAACTCTGTGAAGCTCTAATCTAATCCTCAGAGAGGCTCTGTGTCAAAGCCTCCTATGTTTTAGTAGCAAAGGATTATAGATTAGTGTAGATTGGTGGCAAAAATCAGATTTTAGTCTACGTCATTTTTTATTTGACAAAAAAATAAAAGATAGACTAACTATATGAAGTCAAGTAAAAATAGTTAATATTTTTTTCAACTTAAAATTTAAAAAAATTGCATCACAAAAAGAGTGTACGAATTATTAATTTTTTT